>JBGSIP010000796.1:0-2888 GCA_041742495.1 Planctomycetaceae bacterium | reverse complement strand
GGCTTCGGGGTCGACAGCGGTGATTGGCAAGTTCGCCAGCGCCACCAGCCCTTGGTCAATAAAACCGTCGCTGATCGCCCGGGCGACCTCCGTGACCACACTCCGCTCGGCATCCCCCAGGAACTGAGCCACCAGCGGACTCTGCAGCCGCCGCAGCGCCACCACGGCCCCCCGCCGGACGGCTGGTGAGACATGCGATTTCAGATCGACCAGCTCTGCCGCTGATGAACTCGTCAGTCCCATGATCAAAGCATGCCGCAACCACGGATCGCGATCATCGTTGTCAGCCAAGCCACTCACCAGTGCGTCAAGTGCGCCGGCCACTGGCATCCTTGAAAGTGCCAACGCCGCTTCCGCACGCACCCGCGGTTCCGTGTGCGACAACAAGGTGACCACCGCGGGGCCACCAGATTCGTCACGCAGGTCGCCCGTCAGACGCACCCATTGCCGCACAATCTCGGCGTCTTCGTCGTTCGCCAGGCCGGCCACACTGTCAAACACTGCGGGCTCTCGCCGCGCCACTTGTCCCAGACCCCACAACCCATGCAGCCGCTCGCGCTGGGTTCCTCCTTGCAGTGCCAACGCCGCCAGAGCTTCCACGGCATCCCGCTTGGCCAGTTCAAACTGAGCTTCCTGTCGCACGCGGCGATCGGCATGTGCCACCAGTTCTACCAGTCGTCCCTCGGCCACATTTCCCAAGCCCGCTTGCATCAGTTCCACAACCTCAGCAGCGATCGCGGTCTGAGAGTCGAGCGCGGCATGCCGAAACGCGTACATGCGACCTTTGCCCAACCCGCCCCAGCCGTTCACGAAGTCGCTCGTATAGATCTCGCCATTCCAGCCAAATTCCACATCCGTCGGGAGCATGCGCCACAAAAATTGCTCCGCATCAATCAACTTGAAACCGGCTCCCCAGGCTTCGTTCTTGAACGAGCGAATGCCGCTGTTTGCCGCCGCGCCACGGAAATCCGCCAGAAAAAAGTGCCCCGCATATTTCTCCGGCAAGCCAATCCCTGGATAGTAGGTCAAACCGGAGGGACCGTCTGAAATGTTGGTGATCGGCGGCACGATGTATGCCGGCTGAACCGCGGCCGTGGTGTCGTCATCGCGGTACGGATGCCACATCCGCTCCCGGTTCCACGGGCCGCGGTCATCCAGGTACTGGAACTCCATCCGCCAGCCGCTGTCGGACTTCGGCAGCACATACACCCAGCGCGCCTTGTCGCCGCCGTCCGAGTTGTTGTCGCCGGTGAACAGATCGCCGAATTCATCAAAGGCCAGCTCCTGCGGATTGCGCAGCCCGTAAGCAAACTCCTCCAGATGACTGCCATCCAGTTCGCACCGAAACACGGCTCCGCAATTCGGGTGATGCAATCGCCCCCCCTCCCGCGTTTCGACGTTGTACCCTCGATCACCAATACTGAAATACAGCCGACCATCGGGCCCCATCACCAGTCCGTGCATGTCGTGTCCATAAAAGGCGAACCGCACACCAAACCCGGAAAACATCGACTCCCGGACCGTGGCCGTTTTGCCGTCGACAGTTTCTTCTTTCAGTTCCCACAAGTGCGGAATGCAAGTGAAGTACACCTTGCCATCCCGGGCCAGCAATCCCGCCCCAATCCCGTCAACAATGTCATTGAAGCCCCCGGCGAAAACTTCCGATCGATCCATCACCCCGTCGCCATCGTCATCCACCAGCCGGACCACTCGGTCGTGGTTGTCCGTGTAGTCCTTCAGCTTGTCGGCGTGATGCTTCAAAATGTAGGCCCGGCGATCATCGACCGATTGCGCCCGCAGGTCGTCTGCCAGCCACGCTTTCGACTCGCGACGGTTGTCTTTCACGGCGATGCCCGCGCGATAGGTCTCCGCCACATAAATGCGCCCCTGCTCATCCAGGCAGAACGCCACCGGGTTGGCCAGCATTGGCTCCGCCGCGACCAGCCGTGAGGACATCCCCTCGGGCAGTCGAAACGTCACTCGCGCGCGTTCCCCTTCGTCGGAAGCGGGCTTCACATCGGGCCGATAATCGTCCGCCACACCTGCCGTCGGTGCGACGGCAGCCACCAGCACCAGCAGCAATGCCAATCCACTCGCCGTTCGTCGCCACCACCGGCCGATCACCATGCACGTCTGCCGCTCACCTGCCACCATGTGGTCTCACCCTTCAAAGATCTGGATGCTGTCGCTGACTCATTATTGCCACCGCTGTTTCAAACACAATCCGCCTGCCAGTTTCGGCCCCGGGGGTGCGCCAGCCTCCGTGGGTGGTGGTCGCGTTCCCGCGAGATCGCGGCATGGCGATGAATTCCTTGCGACTCCGGCGGCCAATTTGCTGAATCCTCTGCCTCACGCTAGCCTGAAGCAGGGGTGGCCCGCGCGCCACGCCTGCGCTTCCGCAGGACCCCACGGCTGAATTTCCAGGAGAATGCCCATGCGCCGCCTGACCAAGACCATGCCGACCACACTCACTGCGTCCGGCGGTGACGAATCGCAACGTCCATACCTCCGCCTGCGCAGCTCGCGCGCTGGCAACACGGTTCGCAAGGCGGGTGTCGGCGCGGCGGTGGGTGCGCTGGTGCTGCTGGGGGTCATGATTGCCCGCTGGATTCCCAGCTTTGGAATCGGCGAGGGTGCCGGCGATGGGGCCGGTGCCACGTCGTTGCCCTCAGATTCGGTCGCCACCATCGCTCCGACTCCGGGTGCGCCGCTCGGTACGCCACCACCGGCAGTGCAACCGCTTCCCACGGTGCAAACGGGCGTGGTGGATGTGATCATTGACGGTCGCGAGTATCAGATTCGTCAGTCCGACGAATCGCTTCAGGCGGCCACCACGGCGGACATCATCGCTCAGGCACTCGCAGCACCGGCGGGGACGTCCGGCCCGC
>JBGSIP010000795.1:0-4354 GCA_041742495.1 Planctomycetaceae bacterium | reverse complement strand
TCGCCGCGGCGATCGTTGCCAGGTGTGCGACGGTCGGACTCCCCAACAGGCAGATCGCCGTCGGAGCGGCGGCGTTCGCCCTTAGGACGGCGCAGGTTCAACCCGACACGTGTCTGGCGGAAAATGATGGGGCCGGGCGAGGTGGCCCACACAAGAATCGCTGTGACCAGCATCAGGGGCGCTACGAGAACCAGCAGCGACGATGCCATCAAGAGGTCGAGAATGCGTTTGTTCCGGCGGGTCGGCTCGGCGAGACACCGTACGTCGCGGCGAGGGCTGGCCAGTCGCAATGGCCGAAGCCACGGCACTTCCGGCAGCCCTTCGGGTTCCGCGAAATCGAACACATCCTGAAGATCGACAGCGGGGGGGGCAGGCACAGTCGTAACTCCAGTTGCCCGGAGCACTTCAGGTGGCTTCAACAGGTCCGTCGACATGTGCGGTTTCGAATCAGATTCCCAAGTGACACGGAATAGGCCGACACGCGATAGTGCGGCGGCGATTCGGCAGTCTCTGCGCATCCTGAACGCCCTGCGGAGGGCACCGGAGCGAACCTTGGCCACGAGCGCCCGGCAAGGTTTCCTCCAATCTAGCTTGAGGGCGGTGGCTGCAACGACGACAATTCGCGGCGCAATCCGTTTCCCGGCGGCCACGGTTGGTCCGTGACAGATATGCGTGTGAAATCGATTCTGCTGTCTGGTTCCGTGGGGGCGGGCAGGGAGTCCGGTCCGTGGTCCCTCTGTGTTCCACAGTTTTGCAGGGTTCCACAGTCTGACAGGGGTCGCGGACTTGCGGGGGCCACTGTCCGTCAGGGCCGAGCCCGGTGATAATGAGGCGTCATGGACGAATTTACGAAGATGTTGCCGCTGGGTCCGCTGCAACTTGTCGGCGATGCGATCGACGGCGGGAAGACGACTCAGGCGTTTCGCGCGGGAACGCTGCTGCCCAGCCGCGCCCTGATGGAGGAATACACCCATCTGGTTGCCTCGGAGGAGGTCTCCTGGACGGTCACCTACCAGATCATTCGGCGCCTCGGTTCCGGTGGGCAGGGGGTGGTCTATCTGGCCGACCGAGCGGGGGCGTACGGCAGTGTCTTTCGCGTCGCGCTGAAGTTTTTCAGCCCCGTGTCCTATGCCACGGCCATTGACTATCAGGAGGAGATGGCGCGATTGTCGCGTGTGGCAATGCGCGTGGCGAAGATCCAGCAGGATCACCTGATGGACGTGTTGAATGTGCTGACAGCAGGCAACATTCACGCGATGGTCACCGAGTGGATTGATGGTTACGACCTGGACAGTCTGCTGGATCCCAAATCACTGGCCGCGATTCGCCTGCAGGTCGACGCCGATCGATGGAATTATCTCAACGACGTCGTGCTGACCCAGACGGAGCATCACTGTCGCCTGAAGCCGGGACTTGCGATTGCCATTTTGCGCGAGTGTCTGGCGGGGCTGGCCTCCTTGCACCGGCAGGGCATTGTGCATGCCGACCTGAAGCCCTCGAACATTATGATTAAGCGCACCGGTAACGCGAAGGTCATCGATTTCGGGTCGGCGTTTCATCTGCAGGATCTACCGAAGCGGCAGACGTGGACGCCGCGTTACGCAGCGACCGAATTGCTGGAAGGAGCCTCGCATTCCGTCTCCTCCGATCTGGCGAGCCTGGGATACGTGCTGGTTGAAATGCTCTCCGGGCATCCCCCGTTTCAGGGGATCACAGATATCGACGCGCTGATTCGCGCGAAATACGACCTGCCCGACCGACTGCCCGAGATTTTTCCGCCGGACATCGTGCAGAACGAGATTCTGCTGCACCTCATTCGCGGCATGATTGATCCTCAGCCGGCCCGTCGATTCCCCAGTGCCGAAGCGGCCGATCTGCTCGACCGTGGCGCGGCGGACTTCCAGCGGCAGCTCATCCGCGGGAATCTCTCGTCGGAGTACGAGCACGAAATGCGCAGTTGGCTGGACGACGTGAGTCGGTCGCAGGGTAACCGCAAGCCTTAGGTAGCCCCCTCAGGCGGGTGCCTGGACTTTGGCGCAAGCTGGCCGGAGCAGGGCGGAGCCCTGGCTGCATTCGTCAGTTGATCTGCCGTCGAGGTTTTGCTGGCCGTGATATCGCCACAGGTGGGCGGAGACCCCGGTCTCTCGCATGAGCAAGTCTGGCATCACTTCGCCGGGCGGACGCGACATCAACAAAAAAACTCCGGGCGATTGCCTGTGGCAGGCAATCGCCGGAGTTGCTCCCCCCCGGGAAATTCAGATGACCAGGCTGGTCAATTCAGGCTATTCAACAGGAAGTTGACTTGGAACAAGCTCAAGGCGGCGTTCGTCAGCTCTTCCGCACAGGTGTATTTCAGAATCAGCGTATCTTCCGGCTGAACCAGGATGTTCTGTGAGGAATCCACCAGAGCCCGGTTCAAGTCAATCTGAATCGGCAGCACACTGCCGTCACAGAGCTTGCGAATGACAATCAGCTTCGAAGGTGCGATACCGGCATAGCCACGACCGCCACCCGAGTTACCCCGCCCGCCAATCTGACTCACGCCGCTGCCACCCGATCCCAGCGGACCGCCGGCTTCGGAAATGGCCGCCAGCACTGTCAGGTCGCGGTCCCGGGGCAGCAGTTGGCTGCCGCCGCCGAGCAATCCGCCGGTGTAGTACCGGTCTTCATCGCGAGTCGGGATATACACGATGTCACCCGTTTCGAGGATGATATCCTCTTCGGTGAACGTCGGCGGGCTTTCGGGGTAGTAACGCAGCGGAATGACGGTGGTGTTGGGATCGCCGGGCAATGGCGGCGGGCAAGAGCAGGGCTGCCGACAGGACATCAGTTGGGCGATCATCCGGTCCCGCTCCGCTCCGTCCCCCTGCATGCCGCGAATGATCAGAATTTCGTTCTTGGCATCCAGACCAGGCAGCCCCCCCGTCTCGTTGAGGGCATGCATCACATCGTTTTCGTAGTGCGGCAGATCGACGTTGTCCCCCGTGCCACGCTTAGTGACCCCTTCGCGGGCACCTGCTTCTTCGCGGATGACCAGCACGCGATGCTCGCGACGACGAATGAGGGTCACGATGATGCGGTCACGCCCTTCTGGCAGAATCCTGCGGCGCACAGTGTACGCTTCGCGGATCGCCTCGGTCGCCTGGGTCAGGGTGAGGCCACTGACCTGGATGGCGTCGATGAGCGGCAATTGCACCGTGCCATCTTCCCGAATAGGGATGGGGAAACCGATGGCCGGGGCCTGATCGCCCTGTTCGGGGAAGTGAACGGGCGGGGCTTGTTCGGTCGAACCGAGGATCGTTTCAATGTAGATCCCCAGCACGTCCCCACCGCCCAGTTGATAGACCTCAGGCGGGCTGCGCCGCAGCCGCGAAATCGACGTGGGGAGCATTTCCTCACGCGAGCGGCCCAACAACTCGCGGGGTACGCGGTGTGCGGGGATCGCGGGAATATCACTTGAGAGGAACAGCGAGTCGGTTGCGCAACCAGTCGAGGTGCTCACGACGACCAGCATCACCGCCAACCGCAGTCGTACTGCCCATTGCATCGCCAACATCGCGGTGCTCCTTCCATCATCCATGATCAGGACGGCCCGCCTCAGCGTTTTGTCTGGTGCCTGGGCACCCGACAGGAACGATGAGGTTACAATTCCGCCCGCAGGTAGAGTCTGACTCAGTCTTCAATTCCAGCGTTGCCGCGCCGCATTCGGCGGGACTCGATCGCGACTGCAATTTCTTCGCCGCCGCTGGCCACTAGATGCTGGCGCGACCGACGGAAGCTTCGGGCGAACCTGCCCCACGATCAGGGACTTCCGGCAACACAACTTCCGGAATCATCAGCTCAGGTACCGGCTGGGCCGGCGTGGGTGAACCGCCGCTGGCCGGCTGATACTCGGTTTCCATCTTGGCGTTTTCGACCGCGTTGCAATATTGCGGGGAGACAACCACTTCGGAATACGTGCCAATGCCATCGCGAGCGGCGGCCACGGTTCCGTGCGAGTACCCGTCGAACCAGGCGACTGTCCTACAGCGGCCTTCTGGGCTCATGTAACATGGTTTGCGATAGCAGGGCGGGGGCAGCACAGGCTGACAGCCGTCGCCGCCACGGGCGATACTCTCGTAGCCGGCGATGAAACCGTTGCGGAAGTCGAGCCGCTTGTCGACATGCTCATAACAGGGTTTCGAGACCCGCCAGGCGGCCTTGGCCTGACAATGAATCTGGCATCCATAGATGGTTTCGTCGATGTGTGTCATCGCCGAATAGCATCCTGTCGATGACAGCGCCAGACCCGAGAGGGCCATCGCGTGCAAAAATGTTCTGGGCAATCGCATGAGGAAACTCCTCAGAAAGTAAG
>JBGSIP010000794.1:0-2853 GCA_041742495.1 Planctomycetaceae bacterium | reverse complement strand
CTCTTGCAGTTGTTCCCAACTGGTCGCGGGGAGTTGCCCGTTCAGCGTGGGAAACAAGGCCTCCCACAAGCCAACCTCTCGCGCCAGGGCCACCGCGCGGCCGCGCTGCGGATGCACCAGCATCTTGCTGAACTCATCTGCGATGCGCTCCCAGCTCACATCCGCAATGTGTGCGGCTTCGGCGGCGATCGCAGACTGCGTGGCTGGATCGAGCGCGAACCCGAACCGGGCCGTAAATCGCACGGCGCGCAGCATCCGCAGCCGATCCTCACGAAACCGGGCGAGCGGATCGCCGACGGCCACAATTCGCCGTGCACTCAGGTCCACCAGTCCCCCGACGTAATCGATCACCTGTTCGGACACCGGGTCGAAGAACATCGCGTTGATGGTGAAATCGCGGCGGCGAGCGTCTTCCTCGGCCGTGCAGAACTGCACGCCGTCGGGTCGACGCCCATCCAGATAAGGCCCATCCTGCCGAAAGGTGGCCACTTCGACCGGTTCAACTCCTCGAGGTGCCTTGACCAGCATCACGCCGAACGCCTCTCCAACGGCGAGAGTCTGCCGCGTTCCGAAGAGGCTGCGGACCTCCTCCGGTCGCGCATTGGTCGCCACGTCGAAATCGTGCGGTTCGTTGCCCATCAGGGCGTCGCGCACGCAACCGCCGGCGAACAGGGCTTCAAAACCGGCCCGTCGCAACTTGACCACCACAGACGTCGCAAATTCCCGCGAGGTTGGCATGGCGGCATCCTAAACCAGTGGCAGCCCTCGTCCAATCAAGGGCCTCAGTCGCGTCAACGAATGTCCCACAACGCGTGGTGCCGCATGAAAGGTGACGCGCACGAGCCCTCCCGGGCGTGGCATTTCCATGGGGCAAGCCCCCGCGAAAGTTGCCGGGTCGTCATAATCGGCACGCTGGTGGCGCCGGTGAGGCGGGAACGTGGTTTTTTTTCAACACGACTCCAGACCTGTGCTAGGGTGAAGATGGAAGGAGTCTCCCGCGCCGACTGTGGTGCGGGGGCAAGCCACTGGAGGCGCTGCGATCCCCGTCGTCAATGCTCCCGCTGTGTCCCCACAGCCGGGCGTGGTTGTCGGGCAGGGGGTCGCCACGTCTCGATCGCAAACCGATCGATTCGTCATGCTCAACACCACCCGACTGCGAATGGACCTGCTCGCGCTGGCGTTACTCGCCACGTGCGTGTTTGCGTCGTTGTCGCTGTGGAGCTACTCCCCGGCCGATCCGCCATATGCGTCGGTCTTCCCCCCTTCGGACCCCATTGTCAATTTGTGTGGCAAGACGGGGGCCGTGTTCGCGGCGCGCATGATTCTGGTCTTGGGACTGGGGGCCTATGTGGCGGTGGCAGGCTTGATCGTGCTCGATCTGGCCGTCTTTGCCGGTTGTCAGGTCAAGGACGTGGCGTTGCGGGTGACGGGCTGGATTCTGCTGATCCTCGCCAGTTCCACCACCGTCCACCTGGTCGCTCCGACGCTGGGGCCCGCGAGTGTGCTTGGCAGCGGGGGATACATCGGTGCCATCGCAGCCACGATGATGGCGCGAGAGTTCTCGCTGGTCGGCTCGTTGATTTTGTTGCTCGCCATCTTTGCGGCCGGTCTGCTGCTGGCTGCCGATCAATGGACGATTCGTGCGGCGATCTTTCTGTGGCGCATGCTGATCGCCAGCGTGCGGGGCATTGGCCGTGCCGCGGGTTGGCTGCTGAGTCGCCGCGGTCACCGTGCGTCGCCTGCCCATGTGCCCAACCTGCAACTGGCAACCGGAGCGCAGGAGTGGAGTGCCCGCGACACTGACGACGATGCCTCTGCCGATCCGTGGGCCGACGTGGAATCATTGACCGGGACCGAGCTGGTGCTGGGCGAAGATGTCCCCGTGCTGTCGGAACCGGTTGAGGTTGCAACGGCGGATCGCGGGGCGTTCAAGGTCAATCCCCCGGTGGTCGCGAAGCCAGCGCTCACAGAACGCGAACAGATTCATGCGGCCCTCGATGCGGGGGCGGCCGCCGCCGATATTGACTACGAATTGCCGGCGCTCGAGATTCTCTCGCACGCGGAGAATTTTCCGTACGAAGAACTGGCTCGCAAGGCGCAGGTCGCTGCCGCCATTCTCGAAAAGACCTTCCAGCAGTTTGGTCTGAACGTCAAGGTGGCGGAGATCGACACCGGGCCGGTCGTCACTCAGTTTGAACTCGATCTGGAACCGGGTCTGCGCGTCAACAAGGTGACGGCACTGGCCGACGACCTGGCGATCGCCCTGCGCGTGCCGGCTGTTCGCGTGGTGTCACCGATTCCCGGCAAAAACACCGTTGGCGTGGAAGTCCCGAACGAAAAAACGGTGATGGTGCGGCTGCGCGAGCTGATTGAAAGCACGCACGACGAAGCGGCCAAAATGCGCCTGCCGCTGTTCTTGGGCAAAGACGTACGTGGTCAGCCGCTGGCCGTTGATCTCGCCAAGATGCCACACTTGTTGATCGCTGGCCGAACCGGCACGGGGAAGAGCGTGTGTTTGAACACACTCATCCTGTCGCTGCTGATGACGCGCCGTCCCGATCAGGTCAAGATGCTGATGATCGACCCGAAAATGGTCGAACTGAGTCCGTACATGAAGGTGCCCCACCTCATGCACCCGGTCATCACGGACATGAAAAAGGCCGAAGCGGTTTTGGCGTGGGCCGTCGAAAAAATGGAAGAACGCTACGACCTGTTGGCTCGTTGCGGTGTGCGGCATCTCGACAACTACAACAAGCTGGGTAAGGAAGAAGTGCTGGATCGTCTGGGTCTGGATGTCGATTCACCGGCTGCGGACGAGATTCCGGAGGAAATGCCGTACATCGTGATCATCGC
>JBGSIP010000793.1:0-5997 GCA_041742495.1 Planctomycetaceae bacterium | reverse complement strand
GGCGACTGCACAGGCGCAGGAAAACCTGCTGGCACCGCCTCCCCCTCCGTCCCGGGCGGAACTGCGCCCCGAACTGATCCCCCCGGCCATTCACCGGTTGGATGGGGACGATTTTCGCGCGCGGCAGCAGGCGGCAGAGTTACTGCTCAACGAATGCGGTGCCGAGAGTCTCCCCCTGCTGCGAGAGCAATTGTTGCAGGCGGATGAGGCCACCACAGAAACGCTGCTGGCGGCGCTGTTTGCCATTCAGATCCGCGCGGCGAGTGCGCGGGAGGACGAACTCTTTGACGCCGTCGACAGCACGCTCGAAGATTTGCTGTTCAATGCAGGCGCCAGTGTTTCTGGACGTGTCGAGGCGCTACGCAAAGATCAGAGTCTCACCGAGCATCTGTTTCCGGCCTGCACCACCACGCTAACCCGTGCTGTCCGGCAGCGGCTGTTGCAGGCGGGGGCCTGTCTGACGGATACCATTCCGACAGAATCGCTGCTCCGAGCCGACGACGGCACTCGCACAGAAGTGCTCGTGCTGGGGGAACGCTGGCGAGGTTCGGTGAACGATATTCGGCTGATCGAACGTGTGGGCACGGTGAGGCAGGCGTTCATTCTGAAGAATGCCGGAGTCACTGACGACGTCGTGGCCGAAGTGACTCGCCTGCTGCCGCGTGATCAGGTGCAGTATCGCAGCCGGGCCCGGTTGGGCATCCTCGGGACACCGGTGATGTTCGATGTCTGCATGGTGAGTCAGGTGCTGCCCGACTCTTGTGCGGAGCGGGGAGCTTTTGAATCGATTGGCGGGTTGAAGGTCGATGATCGCATCTTCGTGGCAGGGGACCAGAGCATTTCATCGTTCTCCGAACTGGTGATCGCACTGGAGGCGTATCAGCCGGGAGATCGTGTGGACTTGATGGTTGGTCGTCCCGGTATGGGGCTGATCAAAATTCCCATCGTACTGGACGGCTGGTATCCCGATCAGGTGTATCCGTACTTGCCGGAATCGGAACTGCAGAAGGCTGATCTCGAAATCGGCGGACAGGGATAGCAAGGCTGGGACTTGGCTTGCTCGTTGTGGCGGTTGAAAAGATTGTGAAAAGCAAGTTGTCCGGCCGGTCAGGAGAGTCGACGAATGAACGCCGACAGGTCCGCGGGGACAGGGGCCTCAAACTGCAGCGGCTGCCCGCTGCGAGGATGATGCAGCCCGAGCACGCCGGCATGCAGGGCCAGACGTGGCGCGTGGCTCAGATCGGGTTGCGGTCGCTCGCCCAGCCGATGGGTGTAGATGGTCTCGCCGCACAGGGGATGTCCGCTTTCGCACAGATGGATGCGGATCTGGTGCGTGCGTCCTGTTTCCAGGCGGCAGGCAATCAGCGAATACTCCCCCAGCGATTGGAGAAATTCGACGTTCGTCACCGCCTGCTCGGCGTCAGGGTGGGGGGGACCATCTACGTGAATACCACCTGCGTGAGTATCGTCGGCCGTGTCGGCTGGTTGGTTTTCGTGTTCCTGATCGGGTGCGTTCTCTCTGGTTACGGCCGCAGTTGGGGAGGCGTGTGGCAGACTGCCCCGCAGACCATCGCCGCGATCACGGACCAGCCACGAGGTCAGGCGTCCGCTGGGTACCTCGCCGCGAGCGACCGCAAAGTACACCCGCTCAATTTCATGATTGGCGAACTGGCGCGTCAGTTCCTGTTCGACAGAACGATTGCGAGCAAAGGCCATCAGTCCGCTGGTATCGCGATCGAGTCGATGGACGGGAATGACGGGCGGGAAGCGGCCCCGCGGCCCCGGGCGTGTCCCTTCGGCGGCTGCCACGACTGCGGGGAGCAAGTCGACCAGTGTGGCCTGATGGTTGCGCTTGTCGCGGGACCAGGCTGCTTCCTCCGCATGGCGCATGGTGGTCATCAACGCGGGCTTGGTGGCGATGACCAAGTCGCGATCCAGGTACTGCAGTTCGATGTCGTCGCTGGTGGGAGGAGGAGTACGGGGGTATGGATACACATGAAACACGTCCCCGGTGCGGACCTTCTTTTGCGGATCGAAACGCGGTCGGCCGTTGAGGGCGATCTCGCAGTGATCGATCCGCTGCGCTAGTTGCAATCGCGACTCGCCACGGTGGTGGAGCAGTTCGGCCAGCGCCGCCAGCGCGGACTTGCCCGCCTGTTGTTCGGTAATATGCAGGATCTGCGTCTCTGGAAGTGGCATCGGCAGGGAGTGCTTCGGCGAAAGGAGACAAGAGAACCGCACACGTGCGAGGAAAGTCACTGCGGCGCGACGAGCGCGGGCCAAATAAAACTCGCGATTCCGCGACCGGGATTCAATCACCCAGTTTCAATGACTCCGTTTCAATCACTCAGTGGCACGGAGGAATTGGGCAAGCGGTCGAACGAACTGCCGGCTGGTTTGGGAATGTACATGAACGTCCCGGTGGCGGCCGCCACGATGTCGCCGGCGGCAGTCTTCAGCTCCCCACGCACGACAGCGGTCTGGCGTCCCTGATGGAGCAGCGTGGTTTCCACATGCAGTGTCTCGCCAGGCCAGGCAGGACGCACGAAGTTGATGTTGAGCTGCGCCGTCACCGTCAGTTTCCCTTCGGGAGCGACGGCGGTCGCCGTGTGACCCAGCGCGCTGTCGAGCAGCGTACACGCCACGCCGCCGTGCATGATGTGAAAGGTGCGCAAGTGTCGGTCGTCCACAGTCATGGTGAACGTGCGGCGGCCCTGTTCGTCACGCGTCGGCTCCAGTCCCAGGAGCGAGAGGAAGCCGCCCAGTTCGGGATGCACAGAAAATTCCAGAGGTTCGGCCATGGGACTTCGTCCTGAGAGTGTGGTGCCGTGAAAGTTCAAATGACGGGCTGCGAACGGCCGCGGGTGCGACGGCGCAGGATGGGCGAGAGCAGGGAGCACACCGCCAGCAGCGCCAGCGTGCTTACCGAAATGGCGGCTCCCCAGCGCACGCTGGCGGGACGATAGTTCCAGACCAGTTGATGGCGACCGGCGGGCACGTTCGTGCCACGAAACATCGGCTCGACGGTCATGGTCTCCACAGGAGCGCCGTCCAAGGTCGCCTGCCAACCCGGAAAGGCGATGTCTGTCAGGATGACCTGTGCCGCGGAAGTGACATCCACGTCGACGGTCACACGATCGGTCTGGATGTGGATCTGCTCGACGCGGCCCGCCGTGGGGGGCTCCAGCCGGACCCGTCCCGGTGCGTCACGCAGACGGTACACATAGATCGGTTCGCGAGGGCGCGCCCACGCGTGATTCAACACACTATCGAGACCCTGCCAGATCAGTTGCAGACTGCCATCGTGCGGCGGCAATGGTTCCAGCGACAACACATGCGTCACACCCGCAGCGCGATGCGGGGCCAGCCATTCACTCCAGGGCGTGCTCACGTCCGGCGGCGGAGGAATGGGAGGGAGCTGCAGCGCAGGGTCTTCGTACTGCCACGGACCCAGTCCCAGGTACGACGGGACGCTGTTCACACCGAGAATGGAGACCAGATTAGGGCCGGGGGCGACGACACGCACAGGCTGTCGTTCGGCGGCGAGCAGACGTTTGACAGGGGATTCCCGCAGATGGGTGAGCGGCGAGTCCAGCACCACTGTGCTGTACGTGACGATGCCCGAGACGATCCACAAATCCATGATCGTCAGCAGCAACGCGGCGCTGTACAGCACCCAGCCTCGGGAAGACGGCGGAGCGAGCTGCGGGACGGTGGGGCTCCGCCGCCAGAGAGCGTCGATCCCGCGGCCAGCCAGCAGCGCCAGTGCCAGCGTGGGAACAATCGTGTACCGCCCCGGTCCACGGAAAAAGGCAAACCCTGGGACATGTCGCAGGGTGGGAATCGTCACACCGGCAAACTGCCAGTCGACGAGCAGCCAGCCGGTCGCAAACCACGTCGCCAATAGCCCCAGCAGCAGCAGGGCTCCGTCAGCCGTGTGCCAGCGGCGTGGCGACCGCGCCGTCGCGATGATGCCCATCAGCGCCAAGGCCAGCGGCAGCAGGCCGACATAAAAATGCGCCTCGACCATGTTCGTGCCCGCGGCAATTGCTCCGGCCTGGGCTTGGCCCAGCATGGCGTCGGGACCGGGATCACGTGCGTACCAATAGAATGGTGCTACCAGTTGAGAAAGATACGTCGGCGGCAGGTGTCCGTAGGTGGCCGTGAACACGGGCGACTCTTCATTCGCGCGCTGGCTCAACTGTTTGAGTTCCCATGTCGGCAGCAACTGAACAGCCGCCAGCAGAAACCCAACACCCAGCGCCGCAATCCACGCGAACGACAACCGCAGTCTCGCCGGCGCAGCAGTTGCGGGGGTCGCGAGCAAAGTCGCGGTCGCGGTGCCAGTCGACGGTGAGACGGGGAACAGTGTCAGCCGCAAGCCGACATAGCCCACGCTGGTCAAGACGCTGATGAATGCCAAAGTGAAATGCCCTGCCAGCAGGAACGTTCCCAGACCCAGCGCAACCGCGACCAGCCAGCGATCGCGGCGGTCAGCCAGCCAGTGCTCGGCACACCACAGCATCAGCGGGAGCACCGGACCTCCCAGAATGGCCCACTCGAGGCAGAGCCGGGACGGAAACCAGGCATACGTGTAGACCACGGCAGAGAACGTGGCGGCCGCGGCCGTGAGTCCTATCTTCCGTGCGAAGAGCCACAGTGCCATGAACGTTGCCACGTAGTGCAGCAGTTGGTTGACGTGATACGCGGTTTGCGCCGGATACAGGGCATACAGCAGCAGGTGTGGTGGATACAGCCCCCCCGTCTGGCTTTCTGCCAGCGACGGATATCCCCAGCCGACCAGCGGGTTCCACAGAGGGAATGCGCCGTGCGCCAGTGCCTCGGACAGGAGTACCTTCTGCGGGAAGAAGTACGAATACAAATCGCCACCGACGATGCCGCCACCCGTCCACAGGGCGTCCCAGAAGACGACGGTGAGCAATGTCGCCATGCTCCATGCCGTCAGCGTGGCTCGCAGTTCTCCCTGCGACGTGGCTGTCGCGTGAACGCGAGGCGTCGTGGTTGCGGGAGTCGGCTCGGTGGCCGGAGGAGTCGACCGGGAATTCAAAGCTGTCGACTTCCTTCCGTGGTCGCTGTGGGAACTACCGTGCGAAACTCTGCCGGACAATACCGTGCGACGATGAACATCGTCGTGGTCAACAGTGCTGTGCTCATCAGCGCCGCGCCTGTGCCAGACCCGTCCGCGGTCGCAGGTCGATCATTCCCGCGACCCGGGGGTGACAGTCAAAGTCTGGGGAGTGCCGTCGCGCTCGACGGTGATGTTCACCGCCTCGCCCACTTTCAAAGCCTCGATGGCGTAGGTGTAGTCGTAGATGTTCTCAATCGCCTTGCCAGCGACATTGACGATGATATCCCCGGTCCGCAGTCCGCCTTGTTCGGCAGGACCACCCTTGGCCACCCCGGCCAGCTTGACCCCCTTGAGTGTCCCGGTGGAATAGTCCGGCACGGTCCCCAGATAGGCCCGCAAAAACGCGCGCCGCTGTTCCTGCGGGGCCGATTGGGCGACGTACGGCGGCGGTTCCTCTGCTTGCGCAATCGCACGTGTGATGAGGGCCATCAGGCGGCCAATTTGCGCGGCCCCTTCTCCATTGAGCAACGCGGGGACATCGCGCGGCGTGTGATATTCGTCGTGTGAACCGGTGAAGGCGGACAAGATGGGGACACCCGCGAGAAAGAAGCTGGTGGCATCGGTCGGCAGGTAGCAGTCATCCTGCAGCACCAGTGTCAGGCCGATCGGCGCGTTGCGTCGTTCGATCTCGGCCTTCCAGGCGCTGGACGAACCAACCCCCTGCAATACCAGCGATTCCCGCAGCCGGCCGACCATGTCCAGATTGAGGCAGGCGGCAATTTGCGGTGCGAGGGTGCTCGCATCGCGACCGGCTGCCGTGAGTTGCTCCCGCCGCTGCGTCACGAATGCCGCGGAGCCCAGCAGCCCGACTTCTTCCCCCGACCACGCGGCAAACAGCACGTCATGTT
>JBGSIP010000792.1:0-1706 GCA_041742495.1 Planctomycetaceae bacterium | reverse complement strand
CTCTGCGAGTCGCGCCGCGAGAATGGTGCGAGCGAGAGTTTGCAGTTCTGCCCGTTGCGCTCCCACGGGACCATCAACAGCGGAATTCAGTGCTGCCGATTCCAACAGCGGGGTCAGTTCCGCCCAGGCGGCGGACCATTGTCGTTCCGTGCAATGTTTTTGCACGAGCATCAGGATGGTGTCCGGGTCGGCTGGTGCCTCAGTCAACCGGTCTGCCAACTGTCGCTCAAACGCCCCTTGCTCGTGCAGGCAGGTGACACGGTCGGGTGAGTTGATGAGGATGCCGTCGTCCACCGTCCACAAGCCACCGGCGGTGGTCAGTTGCGGCGGCAGGTTAAAGAGTTCAGCGGTTTCGGTATCGAGTGAAATCCGGCACAGGCGTCGCCCCGTCAGTGGGATAATGGCTTCCTTGCGGGACAACAGTCCCAGCCCGCAGATGACATCATCCGAGCCGTACGGAATGCTCCGGAGCGGCGTCGTCACGTGGGCCTGCTCATCCAGATCAAACACCAACAGTTCATGCTGCCCCGCCACAAACAGGCGACCGCGCGAAAAACCCAGCACATGGTTGCCGGTGTTTTGATCGGCAGACCAGATCTCCTTGCCACTGGCCAGATCGAGGCAAAACAACTGGGAGATTTCTGGAGTGGCAATGATCACCTGGCCTCGGTGCGCCATGGCGGGGAGCCCAAACCACCGCGTGCCAAACGATTCCCCTTCGCCGGCCGAGGGACCATCATCGGGGAGTTGTCCCCCGGTGGCATGAGTCTCCGGGTCGGCCAGTCGATGTGCCCACGCAATTTCACGGGCCGTGCGATCGACGCCATACACCCAGCCCAGGCCCGTCGGGCACACAATCATGCCATCGGCCACGACCGGTGGCATCGGCCACCACCGCCGGGCAATGTCTTCGTCGATCGGCAGGGGCGCATAACCCAGCAGCACTGACCAGTTGACTCGGCCGCTGACGGCCTCAATTTCATAGAGCGCCAGTTCGGAGTCACGCTCGCCGACCACATACAGTCGATCGCCGGCGACGGTGGGAGCCCCCAGAAAAAACGTCCCCGCGAGGTCCGGATCGAAACGCTCCTCCTGTCGGGGTCCGCCGAGCGCCCAGAGCAATCGGCCATGTTCCAAATCGTAGGCCGCCAGTCGATTCGAAGTCGGATCGCGGCCGAACACGTCCACCACGCCGTGCTCATCGCGCAACTGGCCCCGGGAATGGAGATTCGCGTTCTCGGGTCGAACCGCTGCGTGCCGATCGATGGCAAACACGGCCCGCCCGTCGCTGGAAAGCGATCCACTCAGTCCATCGCGAAACAGGAGCATCGCGAGCGGGTTATCAATCAGTGGATCGCTCAGTTCGGACAGCGGCACGTCGGGTTCACGGCCATCCGTCAGACGGCCCAGCAGAACACTCTCCGAGGTCACGTCGTCACGAGTCGACCAGAGAAATTCACCAGTCGCCCGATCGACGGCAGTGAGCCCACGCAGCGTATGAAACACGACCTGACGCGCGCTGACCACGGGCTGCCAGCCAAACACGAGCAGTTCCTGATTCGAGCGGGCTTCGAGGGCCAGCGACTGCAGACGGTTGGCGATGTTGGCCGTTGAAATGCGGTCGGCAGACCACCGCGGACGCATCAGCGGGACTCCGGTCGGGTGCAGTCCCGATTTGCCTGGGCTGCCGCCCGCCTGGAGCCACA
>JBGSIP010000791.1:0-3844 GCA_041742495.1 Planctomycetaceae bacterium | reverse complement strand
GATGCCGGTGCCCTTGCGCATCTGCGTCCGGTTGTCCCGCGCACAGGTTCTCTTCCGCCACCCGCCGTTGTTGCGGTGCGCGCGTGGCTGCAGCAATGGGTCGTCTAACGACCGCTGCGCCGCTGGTCGCCACCAGCATGTCTCGTAAAGCGCGATCGTCCCACGGCCAGACCCGCGCTAGCAGTTCGCTCTGACTGAGCAACCGATCCGTCACGAGCGGCATTTGCCATCCCCAAATCGGCCACACTCGTTTCGCGCTGGTCACGTTCATCTGAGCGTCGGTCACCCGCGGACTGGTTCAACGTGGCGCGATTGACAGGCTCCCGCCAATCGCACTCCCGACGTTTTCCGTTGTCGAATCTCTGTTCTCTGTTTTCCACCACAGGTACTCGCAGTCCGTGAGCGGGCTGCCGGACCAAGCTGTGAATTCCTATGAAACTTGCACCCTCTCCCGCCGTGCGCCGTGGCATCTTCACCACGCTGATCCTTGCTGCACTCATCGGAGGCGCAGCCACAGCCGGACTGTGGTGGCCGCGGCTCCAGCATTGGATCGCGGCCACTATCCAGCACTATCGCGTGGAACCGGCCATCGCCGATGACCACGACCACCACGGTGGCGGCGCCGACGAACACGACGACTTGGCCGCCGGGGGCCACGACGAGCATGCGCACGCCGAGGAGCATGCCCAGCACGACGACCACGGTGCGGCCGGCGGGATGACGCTTGAACTTTCGCCCCAGGCCCGGCTGAACGTTGGCTTGACGCCCGAATTTCTGCGACCGGTGGAGCTGGCGACTTACCAGCGCACCATCGCAGTGCCGGCCATGGTGGTGGAACGTCCCGGCCGCACGCGCATCGAAGTGTCGACACCGATGTCCGGGGTTGTCACCCATGTCCACGCCGTGCCCGGCGAGGCCGTTCCACCCGGCACGCTGCTGTTTGAATTGAGAATCACGGCTGAGGAAATGGTGGAATCGCAGACCGCCCTGCTGCGAACCGTGGGCGATCTCGATGTGGAGAACCGCGAAATCGCCCGCTTGCAGGAGGTCACTCAGTCGGGTGCTCTCTCACAGAAAACGCTGCTCGAACGCCAGTACGCCAAGGACAAACTGGAAGTCCTTCTGGCGACGCAGCGCGAAGCATTGCGACTGCACGGCCTGTCCGAGATCCAGATCGACGATATCACCCGCAACCGCCGCCTGTTGAGAAATCTGCAGATTTACGCCCCGCAGGGGCACACGCATGGCGTTGAGGAGTTGCGTTTGTCGGGGCAGGAAGTGCCACTCAGCGCTGCGTCGTTTCCTCGCATCGAGCGGCAGGTGTCTTGGCAACCGCCTGGTCTCGCCCCATCACCAGAGCCCGCCACCAGCAAGACTCCCCTGCTGTTACAGATGGTCTTTGCGCACCATGGCGAGACAGTTTCTGCGGGTACGACGCTGGCCGAGTTGTGGGATCTGGACGAGCTGTACATCGAAGGGAGCGCGTTTGAACAGGATGCCCCTTTGCTCGCGGAGTGTCTGCAGCATGGTCGCCGCCTGGTGGCGCGACTTGACACCGCAGATGGGCAATCCAGCCTCATTCCCGATCTGGAACTGGTCTTCACCGCGAATCAGGTTGATGCCGACTCGCGGCGTCTCCGCTTCTATGTGCGTCTGCCGAATGTGATGACCCGTCGCACACCGTCGCCCCAAGGGCAGCAGTTTGTGGAGTGGAAGTACCGCCCCGGCCAGCGCATGCAGTTACTGTTGCCCGTTGAACAATGGGAACAGCAGATTGTGGTCCCCATTGATGCGGTGGCGGAAGACGGCATCGAGACCGTGGTGTTTCGGCAAAACGGCCTGCTCTTCGACCGCGTTCCGGTCCACCTGCGGCATCGCGATCAGACGCATGCGGTGATTGCCTGGGACGGAACCGTGTTTCCGGGCGACGTGCTGGCCCACCGCGGGGCACATCAGTTGTTGATGGCGCTGAAAATTCAGGCCGGCCAAGGGGCCGATCCGCACGCGGGCCATACCCATTGATGTGGGCCGGCCCCCGCCGACTCTCGCGACTCTTTCACCCAGTTTGGAATGTGGCATGCTGAACGGTCTGATTCGCGCGGCGCTGCAACAGCGTCTGGCCGTGGTGGCCATCGCAGCCTTGTTGACGGGCTGGGGGCTGTGGCGCGCCCGGCAGATTCCCATCGACGTCTTTCCGGATCTCAATCGTCCTCGCGTCGTCATTCTGACGGAAGCGCATGGCATGGCACCGGAGGAAGTCGAAACGCTGATCACATTCCCCATTGAAACAGCCCTCAACGGGGCCACCGGCGTCGACGCCGTTCGCAGCTCGTCCGATGTCGGTATTTCCGTGGTCAATGTGGAGTTCGAGTACGACACGGACATTTATCTGGATCGACAGATCGTAAATGAGCGGCTGCAGATGGTGCAGGACCGCCTCCCCCCCGACGTCACGCCCACGCTCGCGCCCGTGTCGTCGATCATGGGTCAAATTCTCGTGCTCGCGATGTTCAGCGAAGATCCCGCCATTGATCCCATGCAATTGCGGACCCTCGCCGACTGGGTCGTCCGGCCACGTTTGCTCACCGTGCCGGGCGTGTCGCAGGTTTTCACAATGGGGGGCGAACGCAAGCAGTTTCAGGTGCTGATTGACCCGGCGGCCATGCAGCGCATGGGGGTCACCCTGCCGCAGGTCGAAGCAGCCGTCGTCGCCAGCAATGCGAATGCGACCGGCGGCTATCTCGATCAGCAGGGTCCCAGCGAATATCTGGTCCGCTCACTGGGACGGATTGAAACGATTGAAGATCTGAGCAAAGTGGTCATTACCACTCGCGAAGGCCGCCCGGTCACGCTCGGCAATGTCGCAAAGATTGCAGAAGGTGCTCAGGTCAAACGCGGTGACAGCGCCGCCTTTGTTCGCGAGCCAGCCCGCCCCAACGACGAACATTCCACGGGCGAAGCCACATCGTCATCGGACACATCATCGCCTCTCACCGTCGTCACCGGCGGCGGTGCTGTCGCCTTGACGATCAACAAGCAACCCGGCGGCGACACCCGCTCCATGACTGACGCGGTCACCGCCGCCATTGCCGATCTCCAGCTCTCCCTGCCCCCGGGGATCAAAATTGTTCCCGTCTATGCGCAGGCCAAATTCATTGACCGCGCCATTCACAATGTCATCGAAGCGTTGCGCGATGGCGGCATTCTGGTGGTGATCATTCTGCTCATCTTCCTCATGGATCTGCGCACGACATTCATCACACTGACCGCCATTCCGCTGTCGCTGCTCACCACCGTACTGGTCTTTTCGTGGTGGGGCTTCTCCATCAACACCATGACCCTGGGGGGGCTCGCCGTGGCGATGGGGGAACTCGTGGACGACGCAATTGTGGACGTCGAGAACATCTTTCGCCGGCTCAAGGAGAATCGACAGCGAGCAACGCCACTCTCTCCCTTGCTGGTGGTCTTTCGCGCCAGTTCCGAAGTCCGCAGTTCCATTGTGTATGGCACCCTGATCGTGATTCTGGTGTACCTGCCGCTGCTGGCTCTCTCCGGGATGGAAGGCCGGTTGTTCGCACCACTGGCCACCGCTTACATCGTTTCGATTCTCGCCTCACTGCTGGTTTCACTGACGGTGACTCCTGTGTTGAGTTATTGGCTGCTCGGTTTTCGTCGCGGCAGCGCGCACGAGACAGACGGCTTCGTATTGAGGCTGCTCAAGGGCGTTGGTCGGCAGGTCATTCAGTTCAGCCTGCGGTTCCCCCGTTTCAGCGTCTTCACTCCGCTGGTGGCTGTGATCCTGGCAGGCCTGTTTCTTGCTCAGCTCGATCAGGACTTCCTCCCC
>JBGSIP010000790.1:0-6936 GCA_041742495.1 Planctomycetaceae bacterium | reverse complement strand
CCGGTGCCCGCCGCCGCGCCATGTGGGATGTGTTGCGCGCAGCCGAGAGTGCTTCGCGGCAGCGCGTGTTTCGCTGGGATGAAGGGGCCACCGAGCCCGAGCCGCACTTGCCCGCGATGTCCGCTCAGGAAGAAGTCCACGCCGACTACCGCCTGACCACGTTGTCACTGCGGGCTCATCCTCTCACGTTTTATCGGGAGACTCTGCAGGGACTGGGCATCACGCCGGCGGCGCATCTTTCGCAACTGCCGGATCGATCGCCGGTGCGGGTGGCGGGGATTGTGTTGATCCGGCAGCGTCCCGGCACAGCCAACGGCATCACGTTTGTGACGCTGGAAGACGAGACCGGGACTGCCAATCTGGTGATTCACGTCCCGACCTGGGAAAAGTACCGGGCAGTGACCATGCAGTCGCAAGCGTGGATTGCCGCCGGCCGCATCGACAGCAAGGAGAGTGTGCTGCACGTCGTCGTCCGTCACCTGCGGCCGCTGCCGGGCTCGCTGCAAGACCTTCCGCTGGTCTCCCGTGACTTCCACTGACACCCATGCGGGCCTGTCACAGACCCAGGGGCGTCACCGGAAATCAGCTTGCCGAACGGGAGCGAAGGGGGGCGGGGCGAGTCTGCGTGGTGATTTGTATAGTCGCCATGCCTGCCCTGCACCATTTGCGGAACTTCCCCGGCCCACTGTCGCCAATCGCTAGTCGCCAGTCGAGAAAAATGGGGCCAATGAGCCGCTCGGCCCCGTCTGGGAGACTAGAATTGCCTCCGATCAGGCGAGAAGCCAGCCACTGGCGATTCCCGTCGGCGGCGGCCGGGAACGCGAACGTCGTCCGGTTCCGGAGTGTCACAAACTTGACGACGGCGGCCAAGTCGCCTAAAAATTGCTCCTTCGCCGAGTCGATGAACGCATCGCCGCCAGATGGGAGCGATCTGGCGGAAGGACAACGAGGCTGCTGTCACGACTTTTGCGGCTTGGCAAAATCCGTCGTGGGTTGGAAGTCTCGACCGCGGCAAATCTTGGGGCGGTAGCTCAATTGGTTAGAGTACCGGACTGTCGATCCGGTGGTTGCGGGTTCAAGTCCCGTCCGCCTCGCTTGCGTAAACCCGCACTCTGCAGAGAGTTGCGGGTTTTTTATGCGCCGGGTTCGCCTCCCAAGCTGACCGCTTGGCGGCCTCTGGGCAGCCAGCTTCAAGACGGAACTGCCATCGAGGATGGCGCACCTGTGCGCACGCTTGAAGATGCACATCACGGGAGGTCGGTGACCTGAGTCAGGCTTCGGCGTGCTGCTGCAATACAGTCGCACGAAGACTCGGTCGAACTCGCCGATCTGGGGCTGATAGATCGCCGCTGTTTGAGCCTTAACGAGCTCGCCGGCTCCGAAACCGCGAAATCCCGGCTCGTGCATTGGGTGATCCCGGCGGCGGCACAGAATCTGGCCGTTCTGAACTTCGCGACCGAATCGCACCACAAAACCTCGACGAGAGGGTCTCTCCACGCGGCTGACGTGTTCATGCTGCCAAACGAAATTCTCCCCAAAAATCTCGTTCTGCTGTCAGAACTGCACTTGGCCGGTAGCAATCTCCATATCCCCTCCGCGGCATCACCATGCAAGAATCCCCAGACAAACACGAGCAATTCGTTCGCCTGTTCACATTGCACGATATGGCGACCAAGGCCTACGTGCGATCAGGTGTCCACTCGTGGGATGATGTAAACGAAATCATGCAAGAGGTGGCAATCGTTGCTTGGCGAAAGTTTGCCGAGCTGGAAGACCATAGCCGATTTGGCAAATGGCTGACTCTAATTGCTCGGTTTGAAGTCCTGGCGTTCTATCGCCGCAAAGCGCGGGACCGGCACGTGCTAAGCGAAGAACTCGTCGCCCAGATTCTCGACGAGGATGAGATTCGGCTCGATGAGTCGCAAGAGCGTCAGCGTGTCATGCAAGACTGCTTTAACAGCCTGCCGAAGCGTCATCGGGAGCTCCTGACTCAGATTCATGGATCAGGCCTGAGTGTCATTGAGGTCGCAGCAAGGCTTGGGAAATCCCAAGCGGCCATTTATCAGATTGTCTCGCGACTGCGTCGAAGTCTGAATGACTGTTTGCGTTCAAAGTTCATCGCGGAGGGAATATGAGCCCGGAATCGGAGTCTCTCCTGGATGACTACTTTAACGGAAAGCCAGTCTCCTCCGACGAGCTTCAGGCTTTGTTGCGTGACGATGCAGGGGCAAGAAAAGTTCTCCGAGAGCTTGCCGCCGTTGACGTGATGCTGCGGTTGGAGGCGGAGTCTGCGAATCGCTCATCCGAGACTAAACCGACGTCTCAGGGAGACTGTCGGCCTTTCCGCGCTGTGACACGACCCCCGAGGGGAGAAATTTTCGCTTGGGCCGTAGCCTCGATCGCTTTGAGTGCGCTCCTTGCCTTTGTCTGGCTCCAACGGGCAGGAAACACTCACACAATTACTTCTTCAGTTGCCACTCCAGACCAGAATGGAGCCACGGTCGCCACCGTTCTCATGGCCCAGGGCGTGCATTCCGAATCCGGCGACTTGCCATCCGTGGGAGATCGCCTCAGACGTGGCCGACTTTCGTTTCAAGCGGGTACGGTATCTCTGCAGTTTGACAATGGCAGCTTGATCACGCTCATTGGTCCCGCAATCTTCGACATTCTAGGCTCGCAGTCTGCCGTCATCGAACTAGGCCAACTGCTGTTTGACAACAGTCAATCCGGTGAGTTCTTTGATTTAGGGACCCCTCATTCGAAGTTGCTCGATATTGGGACTAGGTATGGTGTCCGGATCGACCGGCAAGGTGAAGAAATTCTGGTTCTGGACGGAGAGGTCTGGAGGTCTGCACGTGCCAACCCAGACGAGAGCTGTCTTGTCCGGGCGGGGAATGTCCATCGCCTTGGTTCGGGAATCGAGCTACTCAACCAGGGTGATCACAATCACCTCCACGCTTTGTCCATGTCCTTGTCGAGCATGAACACTGATCCCCGCAACACCTACGTAACGGCGGATCACTTCGACTATCCGGACGGAGTCTATCCGAAGGGTGATCACCTTCGCGGAGGACTTCACTGGACGAAACCATGGGAATGGATCTCACGAGACCTCTCCGAAAAGCCTATCGGCGTCAGTCGTATCGCTCTCAGGCAAGGGCGACTGATCGCGGGAACCAATACAATCATTCAAAGGTCGCTTGATCAGCAACTTGATACCTCTCGCGATGAGATATCGTACTTTTGTGTCGAGTTTGAGTTTATCGAGCCCTGCGACCTAGATGTCTTCTTCGTTCGTCTCTTTGATGAACATGGCGCGGCAAAGAACTGCAACCTGACGATGGAATTGGTGATCTGTGGTCACCAGAACCTGATCTTATGCCACTTGGGCGAAACGAGATCCTCCAAGGCCTACTCGTTTGCTAGGCCTGGTCCCTATCGAGTCCTTGGAAAGGTCATCACTTCCCAAGCGGGGCTTGATCAAGTGTATGTCAACCTCCTGGCGCCCGGCGAGTCGTTGCCACAGTCGCCTCCAGAGGATTGGCTGCTTTCAAGTCGTCCGACTGACTTGAATCTCCCTTTCAACCGGATCGCCTTGCAGACGTATACGAAGTCCTCTCAGGCCATTGACCGCGTTTGCTTATCTAACTCCTGGCATGATCTATGCCGGGTCTGCGAGCAATCGACGCGTCCATTGCCACTGCACTGACTTTCCGGCAGTAAATCGCTCCTCCTTTCTCACCTCATTCTGATGGAAGCCTCACATGCCTTTGCGCCCCCGGCCCGGATTTACGTTGATCGAACTACTTGTGGTGATCGCAATCATTGCGATTCTGGTGGCCTTGTTGCTACCTGCAGTTCAGCAGGCGCGGGAGGCCGCGAGACGCTCTTCGTGTCAAAACAACCTCAAGCAGATCGGTTTGGCGCTGCACAACTACCACGATACGTACCGTGTCCTACCTCCGGGGCACGTATGGGGCCTGAGAATTGGAAACTATCCTGGCCAGACTGACTCACATGCGGCCAATCTGACCGCTAACGGCGGATGGAGTTGGTCGGCGTTTATTCTGCCATTTCTGGAACAGGGTCCCATGTACGACATGTTTCAGCCTGGCACAGTTGCGTTCTCCGACGCCATGACCCGCAGTTCTCCGCCGAATGGAGGGCCCGGGGGGACGCTGCTTCTGTCGCAGCTTCAGAACCAACTCGACGTGTTTACGTGCCCATCCGATCCCGGCACCGCAGTTTATGAACATACAAACTGGGATATTGTTTCGCTGACCACGAACAATCGTGGTTCGAACGAGTTTGGACCGACGTTCTCTCCGGCACGGACACACTACATTGCCAGTCACCAAAGCTATCTCAAAGCGTGGTGGCTTCCACTGGATGACTTCTATCATGGGATGGAACTTGTGCCCGCACTGTCCACGCGCAGAAAGGGTTACGATGGCCCGTTTGGAGTCAATTCGAAAACCAGCTTTGCTGAAGTGCTCGATGGGCTTTCTAGCTCGATTCTTGTCGGAGAACGTGCGTCGGAGCGAAACACGCCTACAGGCTCGCGACATTGCTATGGTGCGCGGCCGTATGGCTTTTCATATAATGGAAGCTCTACCGATCAGTGGACAATCAGCTTCCAGCAGGCGCCGGCCTTTGGCAGTGGAGCACCGCGCTTGAATTCAACAGGAACTGATTGCACGGTCGGTTTCTCCAGTTCGCACCGTGGTGGTCTCAATTTTCTTCTGGGTGATGGTGGGGTGCGATTCATTACGGAGAATATCCATCACATCCCAAACGGCGGAAATGCACCACAGAATGCGGTGTTTAACAATCTGATGAACATCAACGACGGACGGCCCGTGGGAGAGTTCTAGCGTGCCGCGGTGACGAAGTGCTGGTTGTGGCTATGGAATCGTGGAGTGCCCGAGAAGGTGGCTCGTCGGATTCCAATGGTTTTCTGGGGGCATGGCTGTACCTACCCCTGATGTCTGCTGTGTGAATGGAATGAACGCCCTGACGGTGTGGTATGCGGGGCGTTCATTGGGTCAATCAACGGTCTGAGCTGTGCTGTCCGAAATGGACGAGAGGCGTGTAATGTTCGCTCGATGGGCTTTTCCGTTGGTGGCTGTAGCCATCCTCACTGCTGGTTGTTCGGGCGGAGGCCCCGCGCTGGGCGTTGTCGAGGGAACTGTCAAGATCAATGGCAAACCTGCCCCATTTGTGATTGTAAACTTTAATCCTGCGGAAGGGGGCAGATCCTCCGAAGGCGTTACGGATGAGTCCGGTCACTATGAACTGATCTTCAACTCTGAATCAATGGGTGCCATGGTTGGGAGTCATACTGTGTCACTGATTCTCGATCAGGCGGCTCTGCGATCTCCGCAGATAGCAGCGGTAGGAGGCTCTGGCGTGACTGCAGAGGTGGTCGCCGAGAAGATGAAGGAGGCAGAAGAACGAAGACGGTCAATTCAGGTTATTCCGCAACAATTTAACACGAATACCACGTTGACTGCGGTCGTTGAGGCCGGCGAGAACACGGTGAACTTCGATCTTGAGTATTGATCTTTTGTTTCTACGCCTCATACGGCACTGCTCGTGCGACTGTGGACTTTATGCACCTGCACTTCGAGTGAAGTGCAGGTGCACGTTCTCGCGTGTCCGTCGGTCCGGTCATCGCCGGGTGTGAACCGTATCGTCAGTGGTCATGACCTGCTGACCTGACCCCGACTTCTGTACCAGGTGCTATGAGAGTTGGGGTTGGGGCAGACCGTTGTGCGGCTGGAGCGCAGGAGTGGCTGGAGGCCGTTGTCGCGCCGCACAGTTTCTTTGCTGGTCCCCAGTTCCTTGGCGAGCGTACGAGTCGATCAGTGCTTGGCGTTTTTCGGCTTCTCCTGCGTGGTCTTGCGGAGGATCTCCACTACTTGTTGCAGTCGGGCGACAGGCCGATTCCCGGGGCGCGGCGCGTCCTTCTCGATGCCTGCCAGACGTTGGGCGGCAAATCGCTTGCGCCACTGACCGACAGTTTCGCATTTGGTACTCAGTGCGAGGGCAATGTCCTGATTCATTGCCGGCCTGTACCATCGCTCGCCCATCCAAAACAAGTCTGTGGAGGGGGGGGATTTTCTGTTGCAGTCCGGGCCTGCCCCACACCGTGAGTCGCAAGATCGGCGGGTCCGTCGCGGCTTGACTTACCGATGCTCAGTCGTGTGAACTACGATGCGTAGCAACGGCCAGACTGCCTGGCTGGCAGTCACTCGTCCCTTCGAAGGGCTTGCTCATGCCCGAAGTGCGTTGTCTGCATTGTGGCCAGCCAGTGACCGATCCCGCTGGGCTGGCGACTCGCTGTTGCCTGTCGTTTCGCTGTCGGTCCGTGGCTCAACAACTGGCGGGCTTGGAAAAGGTACGAGCTGCGGCGCGTCTGCAGGCAGATCGCGAAGCTCAGCTTGTGGCAGAACTGGTCCCCGCTTCAATGCGTGAGGCCGCCAACGCTCAACTCGCCGTGGTGATCGTGCCCGGGCAGTGGCAACCCATCCTGCCCTTGAGTGCCGAGCGACGCGAAGCGTTTTCGCGGCAGTTGCGCGGAGCCATTGAGGCTGCCGTGGCGAGTGAATTTACGGCAGAGGAATTCGCCGCGATCACCGAGCACCGGGCCCAGCAACTCGCACCTGTCCAGAACGATCTCGTGACCAATGGCTGCACCACCTGCCGCGGCTACTGCTGCCGCGAGGGAGAAGATCACGCGTTTTTGCGGCATGACTTTCTGGCCTGGCGGCTGCACATGCAGCCCGAACTCACGCCGGAAAGTATGGAACGCCAGTATCTCGATCGTCTTCCCGATGAAAGCGTGGAAGGTTCGTGCCTCATGCACACCACCACTGGATGTGCGTTGCCCAGAGAGATTCGCGCAAACGTGTGCAACGACTACCACTGTCCCAA
>JBGSIP010000789.1:0-5564 GCA_041742495.1 Planctomycetaceae bacterium | reverse complement strand
TGCGGCAACTCGTCTTGCGCGCCGCTTCACGCGCCTGCTGCACGGCCGGCAGCAGCAGCGCCACCAGAATGGCAATCACCGCGATCACCACCAGCAGTTCGATCAGCGTAAAGCCCTCCCGCCGCGGGAAGTTTCCACTCCCGGTCGGCGGACCAGTGCCCGTAGACACCGGCGCAATCCGGAACGTCATGTCATTCGCCTCTGCTCCCACACCACGCCGCGCAGCATCCGACGGCCTGCCCCGCGACCGCGCACGATCCCCCTGCGCACTCATTGACTGAGCCAGGCAGGAGGGCGGGGAATTCCAAGGGGATGAGGCCGACTCGCCGCGGGAGGAGGGCCCCAACGTGGCGCGGCAGCAAACCCCGGCAACCTGGTTTTCGCACCGCCAGCGTTCTCACGCTCGCAGCGTCTTCCCGCCGACAGCCATCGCAGGGGACAACCGGGGCAGTACGAACTGCCGCCTATTGGCCTGATGTGGAGACTTTCCGCCGTACCCTTTCCGCGAAGGGTCGTCAGATTCCCGATCCTGGGCAGGTCTTCTGGCTTCCGGATCAACCTCGGCTCACGCCTTACCACATCCGTTTAAGTGCCATTCCCGCAGGCGGGAAAATGGTCGTCATGCGAATGCAGTGGCCTGTTGTGTGAGCGTTGTCCCCGAATACAGCGGCGGGACCGCGACGGATTTGCACCGTCTTCCCTATTCTTCCGCCGACACCAAGCCGGCAGACACCCAAGTCGGTCGGGATTGTGACATGCCAAGCCAGCCGATTCAAGGTGGTAGCGGCCGTCTCTCGCCCGAGAGCAGACCACTTCATCGCGAGCGAACCCAACTCCGGTGATCAGATCACGGGCTGAAGTTTGCGAATCAATGACTGCACGCTGTCGCGCAGGCTCTCTGTCAGATCACCGGCGGCGCTCAGCAGGCCAGCTTCCGACGCTGCTTCCATCTGCTGCGCGATGCGACGAACCTCATGGCCATCGAATGTGCTGCCGAGTCCCTTGATGGTGTGTGCGGTGCGGGCCGACAGTTCCCTGTCATGCTGGTCGATGGCGGTCTGCAATTGCGACACCAGTTGAGACAAGTCGACCACCGCCATGCGCGCCATTTCCCGAAACAGTTCGTGATCATTCCCCATACGCTCCAAGGCCGGAGCGAACTCCAGTTCGATGGTGTGCATCACACTTCCCGTCGCGCGCTCCGACATGCCCTTCGCCCTTCTCAACAAGACAGCAGACCGACGATCGGCGAGGAGGCTTTGAAACAACGCCCCTGCTACCAAGAGGCCTCGGCGATAGCGTCAGCGGCTTGCCGCACAGGTCCGCGGCGGGCCTACCGAACGGGACCCAATGATCAGTCCTTCGATCATGTTCAAGGTCGTCTGTGGGAGAATAGCTCGGGATCCCCACTGACGACAAACCAGTTTCTTCATTGGCAGTTTCTGCCTACTCTGAAGAGCTGGGTATCCCGTATTCCGCTTGCATCCGAATCATATTGTGGCCGAAATAGATGGGATCACTCAACGCCAATCAGCCGGCGCTCCATCTGGAGCCCGGCTGATGACTTGGTCCAATGTCTGTCCCAATTGTGTGCCCTGCTGACCGATTTTGCTGCTGCTGACATGTCCATGGAGTCAGCGAACCCGAAAGAGGGCATGCCGACTCCCCGATCGACGTCACTCGACCCTGCCGCTCCCCGCTGGCTCCACAGGTTCTGCCCGCGGATCCGGCGAAGGATCAACCAGCGCCTTGCCGTCTTCAATCAGCTCTTCCGTGTCCTGCTGGATTTTCTGCTCATCGACAGTCAACGTGGCCTGACCATTCGATCGCTGGAAAGTCATCCAACCCATCCAGAACATCAAGACGGCTACCACGACGACGGCGAGAATGGCTTTCATGATCGATTTCCTTCTCCTGAAACCATGAGGCGCTCTTCGTGCGGGCAGGATCTCACGCTGCAGAATTCGTCTGCTGACGTGGTCCTGCCGGCACTCCTGTCCGAACGGAGTTCGCCGCAGGCCTCGCACGGTCAACGCATTTCCGCTGCGGGCGAAGTTTCCCTCGCCCTCCCAGACATGTTCAGCCGGCCGGCCCGCGGCTCACTCACGTCAGACTTTGACAGAGCGTCCGGTGATCAAGGCGGCCAGGAACAGCACGATGAAGACGAAGAAGCAGATCTTGGCGGCGAAGGTGGCGGTACCCGCCAGGCCCCCGAACCCGAACAGTGCAGCGACCAGTGCGATGACCAGAAACGTAATTGCCCATGACAACATAACGTGTCTCCCTGTGTGAGTGAGTTGTGCGGTGTGCTTCTGTCGCCAGACAACATTGTCCGGCGTCTCCAGAATTCAAGCGGTCGCGTGAGTGAGCGACCTGCGTCCGCCGCAAACCTCATAGCACAGGGTGTGCCAACCCGCAGCCATGTGCTTGGAAAATACGTGCTCAGACGATGGTAACCCATTGCCATTACACGTGTTGCGATAGCCTCATCCTGCCGGTCGCAAATGACAATGGCTGCGTGAGGGGAGCCAGGCGCCGGTCGCGCACCACTCATTTTCATTTTCGCTGAGCGCCAGCGATCCACGCGCTGGCCCGGCGGCAATTTCAGGGGTCCAGTTCCACATTGCGGTCCAGGCGAATGCCGAACGTGGCGATGCGATCGCGAATCTTGCCGCGCGTGATACCCAGAACTTCCGAAGCGCGGCTCTGGTTGCCTTCGGTAAACTTCAGTACGCGCGTGATGAGTTCACGCTCCATGAATTCCAGGGTCTTCGAGTAGAGATCATTCTCGGCTTCGCACAGGTGCTTGCGAATGAACTCTGACAGGCCGCTGTCGCTATCGTCAGGCCCCTTGCTGCCGTTGGCGCTAATCCGTTCTCCGCGGACCTCCGGCGGCAAATTCGCCGGCCCCACCACTGTGGCCGTCGTGTGCAGCAGTGACCGGCGGACCACGCTCTGCAGTTCGCGGACGTTGCCCGGCCACTTGTATTCCTTGAGGATCTTGACCGCCTCGGGGGAGAAGCCCTCCACATCGTCGCGCTGCAGGTCCACCCGCATCCGCGTGAAGAAGAACCGAATCAGCGACTCCACGTCCCCCTGCCGCTCCCGCAGCGGGGGGAGATGAATGGTGACGCCATTCAGGCGATAGAACAGGTCGGCGCGAAACTCGTTGTCCGCCACCATCTGGTCGAGATCACGATTCGTCGCCGTGATAATGCGCACGTTGGTGCGAATCGTTTCGTTGCCCCCGACCCGCTCAAATCGCTGCTCTTGCAGCAACCGCAGCACTTTGCCCTGCACGAGGGGGGCCATGTCCCCCACTTCGTCGAGAAAAATGGTCCCGCCGCTGCACTGCTCAAACTTGCCAATGCGGGTTCGATCGGCCCCGGTAAAGGCCCCCTTTTCGTGACCAAACAACTCGCTTTCCAGCAGTTGATCGGGAATGGCCGCACAATTGACCGCCATAAAGGGTGCGTCCGCGCGGCGGCTGTGGTGGTACAAGGCCCGGGCCACCAGTTCCTTACCGGTGCCGCTTTCGCCCCGGATCAGCACGGTCACATCCTGATTGGCGACCTTGCCGATTTCCTTGAATACCTCCACCATCTGATCGCTCTTGCCAATGAAGGCATCGGCCGACGTCACTCCCTCCACCGCCGAGATCGCAACCGTGCCACTCATCAAGCGGCGCGTTTCGAGTGCGTTGTCGATCAGCACCCCCAACTTGCGAATGTCGAGAGGCTTGACCACATAGTCAAAGCCCCCCAGCCGCATGGCGTCGATCGCAGTCTCGCTGTCGTTCCCCGCCGTGATGAAAATGACGGGCACCCGCCGATCAATCGCCTGGATATCCTGAAAGACGGCCAGTCCAGAGACCCTGGGGAGCATGATATCCAGCAGGATCACGTCCGGGCGCTGATCTCGGACCACGGCCAACCCATTGGGACCGTCGTCTGCACTTAGAATCTCGTGACCTTCTTTCTCGAATGTCCGCTGCACCAGCAACGCCACAGTTCGATCGTCATCAATCACCAGCAAACGGGCCATATCCGCCTTCGATCAGGTTCAAAGTGCCAACGCCGCCAGGGTCATTCGCAGCAACTGCTCGACAGCATAACCGCTGCGAAGTCGCTATGCCCCCGCTCTATGGGCAGACACATTTCATTTCCCGGGAGACTCATCGCCGCTGGCGGGATTCCCCCCGCCGTCACGATGGTTTCAGCGTGATTTCGCCGCCGCCAGCCGCCGCGCGGCTTCGCGGGCGAGATGTTCGCGAATGAGTCGGAGGTTCTTTTTATTTGACCGCCACCCAATATCCGCCAGGTCGCCGACAAATGGGATGACGCCGACCAGCAAGTCAACCACCATGTTGCCCGTCATGCGCCAACGTGTCCAGCGCCCCACGCCCAAGCTCTTCGCCCGGGCAATAAGATAGGAGCCAGCCACGGCGGTAAACGCATCTCCAACGACCGGTATCAGACCCACAATCGCATCCAGACCGATGCGAATGTCGGTGCCAGGAATCGTAAAGCGGTCCTCCAGCAGTTCCTCCAGCCACACGATATCGTTGGCCGAAGCCATCCACTCCGTCACTTGTGCCTGCACGAGTGCGGCTAATCGATCATCGCGTGGCACCTGCGGATTGGGAGGGACAATCAACTCTGGTTCTAGAACTCGCGACATCGCAATCTCCTCCACATCCGCACGCACCAGAATCGGGACGAATTGCAGTCGCGCCGTCGAACACGCTTCCGGTCACCCGCGACGCGCCTTCGCGAATACTGCACGCCGCTTGCCATTCGACAAGGTCCTAAACCGATGCCGGGGCAGATTCTGGGCACATACGGCAGCACACGGCACTTGACGGACGGGCGAAACCCTCCCTTTGCCGCCATCCCACTTGCTATTCCACTTCGCAGCTCGTCGAAAATCGGCATCAGAGGGTTCGATCGCCGTTGTTTCGTAGTCTGGTCGCTAGACAATCGCGCTGCACGCTGAACAGTCGCCGTCAGCAGGTGATTGCCGGCAAGAGTGTCTGGTCCCCGTTGGACAGCAGCGGTAAACACGATTGCCCACACCAATCGACGTTCACGTTGAATCGCCTGAGCACCGGTCAAACAGAACCCGGACTCAACCACGATCAACGCCCGCGGCGCGGCGCGTCAGCAAGCAAATCTCGCTGCACGCCGCAGGCTGCGCGGAATCGGAAGATCGGGCAGTTTATGCCCGGCTGGCACGCAGGCTGCTAACTCTGGGGACTGTCGGCCGACACCTTTCGCTCGGCGTGCCAGCCCGACGATTGAAATCGTGGCGGCAGCACGCCTGTGAACAACCAATCAAAGGTACAACATCATGTTCAAGACAGTCCTGTTCTCTGCCGTACTCGCGCTGGGATGTTGCGGAATTGCCTCTGCCGGCCACGGCTGGGGCGGCCACTACGGTTATGGCGGAGGCTACGGCTATGGCAGCAGCATCGGACACGGCTACGGAGGCAGTGTCTGCTGCGATAACAACGGGCGTCGCGACTACCGTCAATGGCGCCGCGCCACTCGTGGTCGCTGCTGGTA
>JBGSIP010000788.1:0-1901 GCA_041742495.1 Planctomycetaceae bacterium | reverse complement strand
TGGGACGCCAGCAGCAACAAGGCGCACTGGAAGAATCGCGCTGCCGGTCAGCCCTTCTTTGCGGTGTTCAACTACACCATTTCGCACGAAAGCCAGATCCGCAACAAACTGGATGCGGTGGACCGCGTACACGATCTGGCTGGGGTCCGTATTCCCGCCTATCAGCCTGATACCCCAGAGGCCCGCAGCAACTGGGCCCAGTATTACGACCGCGTCACGATGATGGACACGCAGGCCGGGGCCGCGCTCGCGGAACTGGAGGCAGCGGGGCTCACCGAAGAGACCATCATCTTCTTCTACGGAGATCATGGTTCGGGCATGCCCCGCAACAAGCGTTCGGCGTGCAATTCAGGACTGCATGTGCCGCTGCTGGTGGTCATTCCCGAGAAGTTCAAACATCTGCGTCCCAGCGGCTATGCCGCGGGGGGCACTAACGATCGACTCGTCAGTTTTGTCGACCTGGCACCGACGGTCATCACACTGGCCGGTGGCGAAAAGCCAGCCCACATGCAAGGGAGCGTGTTCCTGGGCCCTCAGTTGGACGCCGCACCACGCTACAACTTTGGGATGCGCAGCCGCATGGACGAACGCATCGATTGTGTGCGCTCGATGACTGATGGCCGGTTTGTGTATGTCCGCAATTTCATGCCCCATCGGCCGCATGGGCAGCATGTCGAGTACATGTTCCAGACGCCGACCACGCAGACGTGGTTTGAACGCTTCCAGGCTGGCACGCTGACGCCGGAACAGTCCCGCTTCTTCGAGCCCAAGGCCGCAGAGGAACTGTACGACCTCTCGACGGATCGCGATGAAGTTCACAACCTGGTGCATGCCCCAGAGCACCGGGAACGGGTGGAGGAATTCCGCCGCGAACTTGAAGCGTGGATGCTGTCGACGCGGGACGTCACGCTGATGCCTGAATCGCTGATGCATACTCTGTCGGCCGAATCGACGCCGTGGGACTTGGGCCACGACGACAGCCGATATCCGCTCGCTCGCATCTATGCCGCAGCCGATGTGGCCACACGCAGCGGGGTCCCGCTGCCCGCCGACGGCTTGAGTGATTCGCATGCGGCGGTGCGGTACTGGACGGCGCTGGGGTTCCGCATTCGTGGCCAAGATGCCGTCCAGCAGGCCAGCGGGCTCGAAGCACTCCTGGCGGATGACTCTCCATCAGTCCGGGTCGCGGCCGCTGATGCGTTGACGCACGGCGGTACGGCCGCGCAGCAATCGCGGGCCGTCGCCACGCTGTTTGAATTGGCCGACTGTCAGCAGAATTCGTCGTATGTCGCCACGGAAGCCCTCAACGTGATTGATCACCTTCCGCTCGAACTATGGACGGACTACCGCGACCGCGTGGCCAGCCTGCCCACCAAGGCGACCAACGTGCATTCCCGCGCGGATGGCTACCCCGAGCGAATGCTGGCAGCACTGAAGGAGAAGCTGAAATAGGGGACTTCCGGTTCCCGCTCCGGCCCGCAGCAGTCGCGCGGCCGGGCGGGGCAGACCGCTGGCCCGTGATTCGCCCGCCGGGGACAACGCTGGGTTTGCCGACCATGACCGACTATCCTGCCCAGCGTTCTGGCCACCTCGTAGGCCAGTGAGGTGCCTGTTCCTGCGCGGTCAGAAATTGTTGCGTCATGAATGTCATTCGTCTGCTGCAGTCCCGACTCGCCGAGGCCTTGCAACCACTGGTTGCCGATGAGAGCCAGCGAGCGACGCTGGCCGGCATGGTCCGCCCCACGCAAGACCCTCAGTTTGGAGACTTCCAGGCCAATTGCGCGATGCCGCTGGGCAAAACGCTGGGACAAAACCCTCGTGCGATTGCCGAGACGATCATTGCGGGGTTGCAACTCGACGACCTGTGCGAGCCACCCGCCATCGCCGGGCCCGGCTTTATC
>JBGSIP010000787.1:0-2453 GCA_041742495.1 Planctomycetaceae bacterium | reverse complement strand
AACCGCCTGCGGCGAGCAGGTACAAACTGCCTGCGGCGGACGCTCGATTTTGGGGTATGTGCGGCGGTACAGTTTGCGACTCGATCTGCCCGCCGGAGCGCGGCCAGGGTGGGGGTCCGGGGTGGGGTGTGTCAGAGTGGGGGTCGGCGGATGGACTCCGGTGGGTCGTGTTGCAGGTTGTTGGTTTTCTTTCCCCTGTGGTGATCTGGCCAGGTTTGTGGACCGATGTCGCTGACGTTCCCTGCAATTTGTGTGAGTATCGGGCGGACCCGCTCCAAAATGATGCGGGCCGAGCATGAGAACCTGGCCCGTCACGGGGCGCGGTTTGTGGAACTGCGTCTGGACTGGCTCAAGGCACCGCCGGACGTCGGTTACTTCCTGAAGGATCGAGCGACGCCGGTCGTCATTACGTGTCGCCGCCGCAAGGATCTGGGGAAGTGGCGCGGGACCGAAGAAGAGCGTCTGGCGCTGTTGCGGACGGCAATCGTCGGCGGAGCCGACTATGTCGATCTGGAAGATGACATCGCAAAATCAATTCCCCGCTATGGGAAGACGCGGCGGATCGTCAGCCATCACAACTTCTGCGAAACGCCCCCCAACCTCGAGGCCATTTATAATCAACTCAAGGAGTGCGACGCCGATGTCATCAAGCTGGTGACGATGGCCAACACCCCGTCGGACTCGGTCCGGATGCTCAAGCTGGTCTCTCAGGCCGATGTGCCGATGGTCGGCTTTTGCATGGGGGAATTCGGTCTCACCAGCCGCGTGCTGTGTGGCAAATACGGCAGCCCGTTCACGTATGCCAGCTTCAGCAGTGAGCGCGAACTGGCCCCGGGTCAACTGTCGTTCCAGCAGATGCGGGATCTGTACCGGTTTGAATCCATCAATCCCCAGACCCGCGTGTTTGGCGTGCTGGGCGATCCGATCGGGCACAGTCTCTCTCCGCAAATTCACAACGCGGCGTTTCGGGCAGAAGGCTTTGATGCGGTCTACCTGCCATTCCGCGCACCGCGCGATCATCTCAACAGCACGCTCAAGGCGTTTCGCCAGATCGACATCGAAGGCTACAGCGTGACGATTCCGCACAAGCAGGCGGTGCTGCCGTTTGCCCGGCATCAGGATGAGGCGGTGAAGGAATCGGGAGCGGCGAACACGCTGTATCGCGATGCCCGCGGCGTCTGGTTTGCCGCCAATACCGACTACGAAGCCGCGTTGGGCTCGCTGCGAACCGCGATGGATTCGCGGGATGCCAATTCCCGGCTGGAGGGCAAGCGCGTCACCATTCTGGGAGCGGGCGGAGTGGCCCGCGCCATTGGCCTGGGCATGATCAAATCGGGTGCGGTGGTCACCATCACCAGCCGGACCAAAGAGAGTGCCGAAGGGCTCGCCAAGTCCCTCAACTGCAACTTCATCACGTGGAAGAACCGCGGGGTGGAGTACTTTGACATTCTGGTGAACTGCACGCCGGTCGGCATGCACCCGAATGTCGACGAAACTCCGTTTCCGGACAACTGGCTGCGGGATAACTCGATTGTCTTCGACACCATTTACAACCCGGAGCGCACGCTGCTGATCAAGCAGGCGGAAGAACGCAATTGTCTCACCGTCAGCGGGCTGGACATGTTTGTGCGGCAGGCCGCGGCACAATACGAGTGCTTCACCAAGCTCCCCGCCCCGATGGAAGTGATGCGAGAAGCGGTCCGCCGGGCCATCTCTCCCATTCGCTACGAAGTCGCCGCGGAGTCCGATGAGACGGCCGACAATGACGACGACAAGGAATAGCGCGACATGGCCACGGCCGCCGATGCGGGCCACACCGGCTGGCCCGCTGTGATCAGTCTGATTGGCTATCGGGGAGTCGGTAAGTCGGCCACCGCACAGGCGCTCGGCCAGGCCCTCGCAGCGGCAGCTGGAGGACCCCAGCCCAGCGTCGTTGACACAGACGACTTGGTAGTACGCCGCGCCGGATGTTCGATTGCCGCCGTGTTTGCTCAGGCGGGAGAACCAGAGTTCCGTCGGCTCGAATCCGCGGCGCTGGCAGATTTATTGTCGGCCCGGTCACCCACGGCTTCGTCGCAGATGGCCGAAACAGATCCCCCGCTCATCATCGCCACCGGCGGCGGACTCGTGCTGGCAGAGGCCAACCGCAAATGGCTCTCCGCAGCGGGACCGGTGATCTGGCTGACTGCCCGGCCGGAGACCATTGTCCAACGGATCACCGGGGATGCCCACTCGGCTGTCTCCCGTCCCGCGCTCACCGGGCGCTCGGTCACGGACGAAGTCGCCAGCGTGCTGGAGTTCCGCCGGCCGATTTACCGCGATCTCGCGGACTTTTCGGTGGAAACAGACGACTCTTCCCCCGAGTCAGTGGCCAAGCAGATTGTCGAGTGGCTAAGTTCCCGGCACGGCTGAGCATTCCGCCGCCGACCGGTGAGGCCGTCCTGGCCCGTTCC
>JBGSIP010000786.1:0-3764 GCA_041742495.1 Planctomycetaceae bacterium | reverse complement strand
ACCGCGGCGTTGCCGCGTGAACGTCAGCGGATTGGTCACACCTTCACCGGTGGGGGTCGCGATGCTGAAGGAGAGATATCCTTCACCACCCAGCCCCAAGCCAGCGGGACTCGGTCCGTTCTTGATGAACAGCGTGGTGTTCATCAGGCGACCCATGCGGGTCATGGTCTGCACGTCACGCGAGTGAATCAGACTGGTATGGCCGAACCCATGCTCGAACTCCTCTGCCAATTCAATCGCCTGGTCGACACTGCGGCAGCGAACGAAGGGCACGAAGGGCATCATCTGCTCTTCGGGAACAAACGGATTGGCGGTGTCCGTCTCGGCGAACAGCAATTGCGTCCCGGACGGCACGCTCACGCCGATCTGACGGGCCAGTTCGGCGGCATCTTTTCCCACCAGATCGCGATTGAGGATCGCGTGTCCACCCGCTTCCTTCGGCGGAGCAAAGGCCAACTTGGTGAGTGCTTCGGTCTGGGCGGCATTGAGTTGAAATCCACCCTGCTGCCCCATGTGCGTCAGTAGAGAGTTGAAGATGCTATCGACCGCGAAGACCTCTTTTTCGCCGATGCACAACAGGTTGTTGTCATATGCGGCACCAGTGATGATCGACCGGGCGGCCTTCTCGAGGTCAGCCGTGTGATCCACGACGACGGGCGGATTGCCAGGTCCAGCGACGATCGCCTTCTTGCGGCTTTCCATCGCCGCCCGGGCAACGGCCGGGCCGCCAGTCACGCACAGCACGCGCACGCCACGGCTTTTGAAGATGGCGGCAGCGGTGTCCAGCGTGGGCTGTTCCACAATCGTCACGAGGTTCTGCAGGCCGGTCGCTGCGTAGATGGCCCGGTTGAAACGCCGCACCCCTTCGCAGGCAATTCGGGCACCGCTGGGATGCGGATTGACGACCAGCGTATTGCCGCCAGCCACCATGTTGACAAAGTTTCCCGCGAGAGTGGGCAGCGAGTGCGTTACGGGAGTGATGGCACCGATCACACCGAACGGGGCATACTCAGTGACGGTCAAACCGTGATCGCCGCTGACGGCTTCGGTCCGCAGAAACTCGGTCCCGGGAATGCGGCGGACGATTCTCAATTTCTCGATTTTGTGATCGAGCCGGCCGATTTTCGTTTCCTGAAACTCCTGCTTGCCCAGCTCATCCGACTGGTCTTCGCAGAGCTTCTTGACAATTTCAATGGCCTTGGCGCGATCGGCCAGCGGACGCGTCTGCAGCGTCTGGAAGGCATCGCCGGCAGCGGCAATCGCTTCGTCGACGCACGAGAAGACACCCCAGTCACCAGACTTGCGTTCCCCTTTGGGCACAGCGGCCCCCTGGTCCTGCATGAGCTTGGCAAGGACTTCTTCCACAACACTGCGAATGGCGGCTTCCGAGGTCTGCATATCAGTCTCTCGTCGAAGGCAGCGGGCGAGTTTCACAGTCATGAACGTCGCGTGGGCCGCCGTGATTCGGTCAGGGAAATCCGTTTAGGTACTTGAGTCGCTGGCCGGACCGGATTGTGACCAGACGGCAAAGCGAGCAGGGGTCGGCAGACTCATCACCATCGCGACGAGAATGGCCACATTCATCACCAGCGAGCCGGCCCACCCTTCGAGCGAGTAGGCGACGGCATTCAACACCCCGCCGCCCTCCAGCAGGGCAAATCGGATGATCGTCATCGTCAAAAACAGGCGCTGAGCCTGCGGTTCCCGGTCAGGGGCATCCGCGGGGGGCAACTGACGGGCAAACAGACCCAGCAGCACAGGCGTCAGTCCGACCGCCAAACTCGCGAGTGCGGCCCCGGCATAGCTGACGGGACCAGGCGCCCCAAGGACGGCCGGAAACCCTCGCTGCACACCCAGAAACACGGTGATCAGCACCACACTGACACCGAGTTGGGCCGCGACCATCATCGCCACAAGCAATTGCTTGGGCATCGCAGGGGCTGCCGATTCGACTTGCGGCGGGAACATGTCGCTCATCATGGCCTCCCTCCGTAGATCATTTTGTTCTGCACCTGCACGGTATCGACGATGCCAATGATGGCGGCGTCGATGGGGAGCGTCTTGGTTTGTTCGGTATAGCGGGCACTCGATCCTTGCACGCACAACACCACTTCGCCTTCGCCCGCTCCCACGCAATCCACGGTAATGAACGTCCGACCGGTCGGCTTGAGACTATCGGCCGTCTGTTCATCCACGCGCAACGGTTCCACGATGACCAGCTTTTGGCCGACCATCGACGCCACTTTGTGCGTCGAAATGATCGTGCCGGTGATGCGTCCGATGAACATGGCTTGGTCTTTCGAGGTGCCGCTGGGGCGGCCCGTCACAAACGCAACAACAACTCTCGCCAGAGCAATTCGCTGCCCGTTCGGCAGGCACGTTGACCGTCAATCACACTTCGCTGGCCAATAGCGCTGCCGTCTGCCGCGCAACCACCAGCTCTTCATTGGTTGGAATCAACCAGATTTTCACAGGGCTCTGTGCCGTAGAAACCGTGCGTTCGGCCGGACCCGTCTGATTCAAGGCGTCATCAAGATGGAGTCCCGCCCATTCCAAATTGCGACAGACGCCAGCGCGAATGAAATCGCTGTTCTCGCCGATGCCCCCGGTGAAGACGACCGCATCCACACCACCGAGGACCGCGAAGTACGCTCCCAGGTACTGCCGGATGTTGGAAATGAACATGTCCAGAGCCAGTTGTGCTCCCGCATGTCCTTTTGCCGCCGCCTCTTCCAGATCGCGCAGATCTCCACTGAGCCCACTCAGACCCAGCAGGCCCCCTTGGCTGGACATTTCCTGCAGCAGTTCCGTCAGTGATTTGCCAGTCTTCCGCATCAGGTACGGCATCGCAAACGTGTCGAAGTCTCCGACGCGATTGTTCTGCGGCAAACCGGTCTGCGGACTCATGCCCATCGTGGTCGCTTGCGACTTGCCATCCCGGGACGCACACAGCGAGCTGCTGCCCCCCAGATGACAGGTCACCACGCGCAGGTCCGAGCGCCCCATCAGTTCGGCGCACCGGCCGCTCACAAAGCGGTGACTGGCCCCGTGGAACCCCCACCGCTGAATGCCATAGCTGGTGCGCCAGGCGTCTGGCACGGCATAGACCCGGTTGGCCAGCGGAATGGTGTCGTGAAATCCGGTTTCCAACGCCACCACCAGGGGCAGTTGGGGAAACGCGGCCTTCAGTTCCCGCATCGCCCGCGTGTAAGGCGGGTTGTGCGCCGGTGCGACTTCCGCCAGATCGTCCATCACAGCGAGCAACTCGTCATTCACACGACGAACCCCGCTGAGATGACCCGCAAACACCGCCTTGAATCCCACGGCCTTGACTTCCTCGACACTCTGCAGGCACCCGGTCTGAGGATCCGTGAGCCCTGCCAGACAAATCTGCATGGCAGTTTTGTGGTCGGGAATGGATTGCGTGAATTCCGCGCGTTGCTTGCCGGTGTCGATCGAGCAGCGGCTTTGTTCCTGACCAATGCGGTCCATCCCGCCACGCGCCAGTTGCGTCTCGTTCGACAGGTCGAACAGACGAAACTTGAAGCTCGTCGAGCCCAGGTTGGCAACCAGAATTTTCATCGAGAGTTCCCCCGTCGCCGGTTGACCTTACATGAACGCGTCGATGAGTCCGGCTTCGGCACGGGGAATGACGTGCGCGGCCATCAGGGTGCCCACGCGTGAGGCTGCGGCAGCACCAGCGTCCACAGCGGCGCGCACAGAACCGACGTCGCCACGAATGATCGTGGTGATCATCGCGTTGC
>JBGSIP010000785.1:0-2165 GCA_041742495.1 Planctomycetaceae bacterium | reverse complement strand
AGCGAAATGCTGACCAAGGGCGAAGAAGTCGAATGCGAGATCCTCTCGGTCGACGAAGATCGTCGCCGCATCGCGCTGGGGATGAAGCAGCTGGCCGGCGATCCGTGGGAAACTCATATTCCCGAACGCTATCGCCCGGGTGCCGTGGTCACCGGTAAGGTCACCAAGATCACCAACTTCGGCGTCTTTGTCGAACTGGAGAAAGAACTGGAAGGCCTGCTGCACATTTCCGAACTGTCGGCAGACAAGGTCGAGTCACCCGAAGATGTGGTCAAGGTGGGTGAAGAGATCGAAGTCCGCATCCTGCGGGTCGACACCGGCGAGCGGAAGATTGGCCTGAGCCGCAAGCTCGACGCCACGGAAGAAGAACTGGCCGCCGCTTCGAAATCCTCGGACGGCGAATCGGCTCCCAAGACTCCCGCCCCGCGCGAAGAGCTCAAGGGGGGCATGGGCGGCGGTTCCGGTCCGCTGTTCAGCATGGGCACTTCCGACGAAGGCCAGAAGTCCTAGAGATTGTTGTTCCAGCGTCGGAGACCGCTGGCCTGAGCGGTCTCCGACGTGTGGGTTTTGCCGATTGACGTGACTGATTGTTTCCGTGTGTCGATCGTCAGTTCGGCCGGCACCGCGTGAAAGACAACACCGACCGCCGTGTGCGGATCACCGATCCTCCCCGCACGATCACCGGCCCCCGACGGGAGACCTCATGATCCGGCACAATCACTTCGATGTGGCGTTTGAGGAATTCCTGCGGTCACACCGCATTCCCTATGTTGCGGTGGACGAAGCCCGCCGGGCGATGCTCGGCCAAGCCTCGCTCAAGAGTTTCGATTTTGTGGTCGTCACCCCGCAGGGGACGCGTCTGCTCGTCGATGTCAAAGGTCGACAGGGGCGATCGGGCGTCGCGGCGGACCACCGCTGGCGCGAAAACTGGGTCACCCACGACGACATCGACAGCCTCATCCAGTGGGAAGCCGCGTTTGGCCCCGGATTCCAGGCGATGTTCGTGTTTGCCTATCCCCGACGGCAACCTGCCGCAGGTGTCGCCAGCCGCTATGAGTTCTTCGCTCTCCCGGTGCGGGACTTCGCCGCCGCGATGCGTCAACGCAGCGAACGTTGGCAGACGGTCTCCCTCACCGCCGCCGACTTCCGCCGCCTGCGGATCCCCTGTCTCGACCTGCTGCTCGCCCCGGCGGTAGCTGCCGTCCCGATCGGTCAGACCGCCCAGTAGCCCGAACATCCATTCCGGCAGGCCGCTCTCGTCGGTTGATGATTGTTCCGTCGACTCCCGAACCTGTTTCGATGCGCAACGCTCGCGTCTGTGGCGCACAGGGAGTGGCATCCGCTGCGGCCGCATCGTACACTCGTGGCAGCAGCAAAAAGAGCACCGGCAAAAATCACTTCGTCGGTCCTTTGAGCTTGGACCGACGTCGATTCCGCGGAGATTCTGACCATGGCAGCGTGGATCACCGGCGGGGCTGTTTTGCTCGCCCAGGCAGAAGCCGCCCCCGCCCTGAAATTCCAAAGCAAAACCGGTCCCGTCGACTACCTGATCGTCCTGCTGTTCATCGGGCTGACGCTGTTTGTTGTTTGTAAGTCCAGCTACCGGCGGTAACCATCGCCCCTCGGTGGTCGACGGCCCGGCGTCCGACGAAGGCAGTCCGTGGAAGCGAGTGGCCCGTCACCGTGGGCCCTCCACCGTGGGCCGTCCACCGTGGGGACTGCTGGCTCCGCGCGAACCGCACCGCACCATCCCGCCACAGGTTGCGGGCATTGAGAAGTGAACCCCCTTGTCGCTGGCCGCGTCTTCGCCCCCCGTCATTGCAGCCATTGGTGTTGAGTCACCATTTGGTGCGGGACTGGAGGCCCTGTCGCGTGGTCTGCACTCCGGTGAGTCCGCGATTCGTCCGTGGGCTCCGCAGCCTGGACTGTGGGGGGCCCCAGCGGTGCTTTCCGCGGCCGATTCGCAGGTGGACTCGCGTCCCTCGCGACTCACGTCAATTTGCCAACAGGCGATTGCGCAACTGCTCCCAGCGCTGACGGCGCTGCGCCGTGAAGTCCCCCGCGAACGCTGTGGCTGTGTCTGGGGCCTGAGCAAACCGGACCTCGCGGCGCTGGGGACATCCCAATTTGATCTGGCCGACACGGGGCTGCCGTGGCCGGTCAGC
>JBGSIP010000784.1:0-1620 GCA_041742495.1 Planctomycetaceae bacterium | reverse complement strand
AGCCCAGTTCTGGGCACTGGCACTCCCCGGGCTGATCAACGCTGCGTCGGTGGCGAGACTGGTGACCAGCCGCAGGGGCAGCAGCCACAACCAGACACCCAGGCAGATGACACCCACGCGCGGAGCCATACTCAAGCCGGGAATCGCCTGTTGCAGGCGTCCCGTCCGGGCGACACGGCCTTGGATCTCCAGGAGAAACCCCACCACGTAAAAATTCACCACCGGAATCGCCGCCAGCACGGCCAGGAGCACCACCAGACTGAGCGTGCCGAACGTCGCCTGACCCCACCAGAGGAACCAGCCCGCGGGACGCTGCCACAAACTCGGCCGCGGTCCCAGACGGCCCGGCGCCGCTTCCGTCACCGTGATTGACGCCATCGCTGGGGACACGCCCTGCGCGCCACCGGGCCCTGAGCCGGTCGGTTCGACGCACGGAATGTCGTCCAGAATGGCCGCCACAAGTTGTTTCCTCAAAAGACCACTGCCCAAAGACTCCCCTGCAGGCGACGATGATACCTCTCCAATCCGCAGATAGTTTCGCCGGGACCGCCAAATTCTGCAGCGCTTCCGAAACTGGCCGGCGGGACAGCGGGTATTCTGAAGCAGTCGGCAGTCCGTCGACACCGGTCATGTTTTCCCGCAAGAAAGCGCGACCAGATTCGGTCTCGCACGACCTGGTCAGAACAGACCGTGTGACGGCAGAGACTGTGTGACGGCACGAAGGGTGTGACGGCACGAACGGAGCGAGAGGAGATCCGCGTGAAATTCTGGCCATCCACTTCTTCTGTCGCCTCTGTTGCGCTCGTGGTGGGACTCCTCGTCTCCGCGGTCGTTTGGGCCTCGCGCGACTACACGCAGCGGCAGCAGCCGGATGCACTGGGAGCCATTGATCGAGCCGTTGTGGCCGATGTCGACACGTTGCTGGCGGCCCAGTGGGCCAGTGCTGGCGTGGTTCCGGCCCCGCCGGCCGACGAACTGCAGGTGTTGCGCCGGCTCTCGCTCGCTCTTGTTGGCGCGGTTCCTTCGCTGGAAGAAATCCGCCTGTTTGAACAGGACAGCGGCCCCAACCGAATCGATCGCTGGTGTCAGAAACTGCTTCAGGATTCGCGCTTTGCAGACTACTTCGCCGCCCGCCTCGTACGCTCGTACACCGGTGTCGTCGAAGGGCAGTTGATCATCTACCGCCCCGATCGCTTTCGATCGTGGGTCGCCGAGCAATTGCGCATCGACCGGCCGTATGACGAAGTTGTGCGGCAGTTGATTTCCGAGTCCGGCCTGTGGACAGGCAACCCGGCCTCCAATTTTTCGTCCTCCGCGATTGTGAATCGCAAAGCGGATGCCAATCGGCTGGCGGGGCAGACCGTGCGTGCTTTTCTAGGGCAGCGCATGGACTGCGCCCAGTGCCATGACCATCCGTGGGATCACTGGAAACAATCCGACTTCGAAGGGCTCGCGGCCTTTTATGGTCAGCTTTCAATCTCCGTCGTCGGAGTGACTGATCTGCCCAAACGGAAATACGAGGTCGAGGACCGCCTCACGCTGGAAAAAAGGCTCGTGACTCCCGCAGTCCCGCTGGGCGAAGCCTGGCTGCCCGAGGACGGCCCGCCGCGCGAGCGCCTC
>JBGSIP010000783.1:0-7347 GCA_041742495.1 Planctomycetaceae bacterium | reverse complement strand
GCACGGGATCACATTCATCGGTGATCTCACAGCGAATGCCACAACTGGGGGCGGCAATCGCAAACGACGACGCCTGTGTTTCCGTGACGATGCCGTGGTTCGGATCTTCGATCTGAATTTCAATTCGCTGCACCGCGGGTTGGGCCACCTGTTGCGTCTGCGAATCGATCTGGAGCACGATCGTTTCACGCGGCGCCAGCGCAAGCGACCCCCACTCCCAAGCGGACGTTGTCGGTATCTCGCCGGCTGCTGCGGGAGCAACAGACGCTGCGACGGCCGGGACGGCGAAGGCACCTTTCGAGACCGCGGTGACATCGACCGCCGGGCTGGGCTGCCAGCGAACCCGCGGCAATCTCAGTTCGCGCGATGAGCTGTTGGTCAGCGAGAGCGTGAACTCTGCCGTTTCGCCCAGCGTGCGTTGCGTCGGCCCCGCCAGACGTACCTGCAACGAGGGAGTCACGAATTCCAACCGTGGCTGTTGCCAGGAGAGCTCCTGCTGATGAAATCTCAACGTCACCGAACCAGTCGCCACAGCGGGCTGTGCACTCGTCACGACAAATGGCACCTCCAGCCGTGCCAGGGGAGCCAGCACTGGGAGCGGTTGCGATCCCGAGCCGGGCTGTCCATCCAGCGACGCCACAGTCCCGGGCCACGCCCAGTCGAGTGTCAGGTTCGCGACGGATCGCTGACCGCGATTGGTGACCACGACTGTGATTGGCAATGCTGATCCGGCCTGCACCCTGGCGGGCAGGTCGATCGACAATTCGATGTCGCGCCACGGCTCCGGTGGCAGCGAGAGCGTACCGCCGGGCTCAAGTTCGAGAGCTGATCCGCCGCGAACGGATCGACCGGGACCTGATGGCGCGGGAGCAGGCTCGGCGCGAACGGCGGCTCGCGTGGACAGTCGCTCGACCCGGATGGGGGGATGCACGGCGGCTGGCACCTGTTGCGCCAATCCCAATTCCGCTTCAGGAATGGCCGTCAACGGAGTCGGTGTCGTTACGCGACGCGCAACAAGCTGTGAGGGAGCTGCCCACCGGGTCAGCAACGGCCACGCGGCTCGGCACCCACTGGAAAACCCGCACGTCGATAACAGACACAGGCCCAAAATCCACCAGCGGGCGCCCGGAGGCCACCCGCCTGTCATTTCCCGCGCCACGGCCCACCACGTTCGCCCAAGAGAGTGAGATTCGCCCCAGCTCGCGAGCAGCATCGCGTGACACAGCGGGCCGACACGCGTAGCGCAACAATCGCCGGGCCCAATCTCCCGGCGACGCTCACGATTCAGAACTGGCCCACTGCACTCTACCTCTTTACCGAGGGCAAAAAAAAATCCGCGCCTCTGGCGAGGCCGGATTTCAGAAACCAGAGCCACCTGCAAAAGGCCGGCAGTCTGTAACGTCTATGTCACTCGCCGCAAACCGACACCGAATTTTCAGTGCGGCAGAGCACCTGTTCGGAGCGTTGCCATCAGCCGTCGCACGTTTACTGCGGCAGGCGCAAATCAGGCTGCAGTTGCAGGGCGAAGTCGTGCAGCTTGACGAGTGCCCGGTTTTGCAACTGGCGTACCCGCTCCTTGCAGATACCCAGATCTTCGGCAACGTGCTTCAGCGTCTTCGGGGGACCGCTCTCTTCAATGCCAAATCGGGCCGCGAGAATGAACCGTTCCCGCTCATCGAGCAATTCCGACATCTGGCTGGCTAATTGCCGATAAAGCTGATCGGACTCCGACTGCACCGGCTCTTCGTCCGCGGTATCGACCCGTTTGTCTTCAAACGACTGGGAGTCGGCCCCGTAAACAAATCGGGTCATCTCCTTCTGACGCTTGGCGGTGACCCGGAAGAAGCTCCGCTGAATGGCGTGTGTGGCATACGTGCTGATGCGGAAACCGCGACCATAATCAAACTTGTCCACGGCATACATCAACGCCAGATTGCCATCACCCACCAGGTCGTCAAAGCTGTTCCACAAGTCGGCGAATCGACGGGCGATGGAGACAACCAGTCGCAGATTGGCACGAATGATCCGCGAGCGGACCTCCTCAGCCGACTTCAAATAACCCTCCACGAGATCCAGCTTTTTCCCGGAGGGCCGGTTCACGCTGATCGAAGCCAAAGTCTTGGCTGCCAGGAACTTGAAAAAGTTGAATCGCCGAAACAGATCAACTTCTTGGTCTGGCGTGAGCAGCGGGACGTCGTACAGGCTCGCGAGCAGCGGAGGAATGTCATCATGCCGACGGCGGGGCGCAACTTCTCTCCCTGGAGGCTCCGGCACATTCAGTATGTTCTGCATGGCCCGGGGGTGCTCAAAATCGGGATGAGCGATGAACTCAATTTTGGAGAGCTTCAACCGGGCCAGCCGACTTTGCAACGCGGCCAGTTCGACGGCTGCTTCCGCCGGTGCCACGAGTGAGACTTCCGCTGTGTTGGTCCGCGATTTCGATACCGACCGCTTGGCAGCAGAGGGTCGCTTGCCGTCCGATCGTGGACTGCCGGCCGACTTGGATTTCGTGGTGCTCATCTTCTCACCTTCGCGGGTAAAATTCGTTCAAACCGTCCACTTTATATTCGTTTCGCAACGACCACCTCAACCAAAAATCGCTCAAAACGGTCATTTTGTCACAGGATCGACTGGTAGATCGATGAATCCAGCTACACTCTGCGAGGTTGAGGGAGAGGCCCGTCACAGCCGGTTGAGGATCTTGCGTCGGTGAAGCAATTACTGACTACCAAACAGGTTGCCACGGCACTGGGAGTCAGCGAGTCATCGCTGAAACGCTGGTGTGATCGGGGTATCATCCCGATGGAGCGCACCGCAGGGGGGCATCGCCGGATTCCCCTCGAAGGGATTGTCGCGTTTCTGCGAGAATCCGGTCACACCGCTCCGCACCCCGAACTGCTGGGTTTGCCCGCGATTTCCGGCACGGGCGAGCGGGTCTTGAACCGCGCCTGTCGAGAGTTGGAATCGTCGCTGCTGAGCAATCGTGAGGAGTGCGCCCGGCAACTGTTATTTTCGTTGCTGTTGCACGGCCATTCGCTGGTGGAAATTCTGGACGAAGTGGTCGCAGGCGCCTTCCGCGGGATAGGCGAACAGTGGGCCTGTGGCGAGGTGGAGGTGTTCGAGGAACGCCGTGCCTGCCAGATGGTCTCCCGGTTGATGGCCGAGTTGCGGCGGGCCATTCCCGCTCCAGCCTGGGACGCTCCGGTGGCGATCGGGGGGACTCCGCCCCACGATCCTTACCAGTTGGGAACGGCTGCTGTGGAACTGGCGTTGCGTGACTTGGGCTGGAACGCCCAGTCACTGGGAAATCACCTGCCGTTTGATACGACGGTGACTGCCATCCGTCGGGGTCAGCCGCGATTGTGCTGGCTGAGCGTGTCTTATGTTGAGGACGCGGCTGCCTTCGAGGCGGGCCTGGTCACTCTCTCCGCCGCGACCCGCGAAGTGGGCGCCCAGTTGGTGATTGGTGGTCGTGCTGCGCCGAGTGAGGTCTTGCAGAGGTTCCCGGAACTGCCAGCGTGCCGACAGTTGTCCGAATTACGAGAGGTCGCCAATCGCCTGTGGGAGCGGCCAGCCGCCAGCCCGCAGCGACTGGAATCCGCGGGTTGACTCGCGAGCGATGACTGCGAGTGGCTGAAACGCGGCTGAGTCCCGGTCAAGCCCTACTCTTCGACGGTTTCGACGTCCGACGCAGTGAAGCAGGCCATTTGCAGATACAGGCCCTGCTGTTCGCAGAGCTGGACATAGTCAGCCGGCATGGAATCAATCGTCGCGTCGGTCCACTCCACGATCACTTTCTGATCGGAGCCGCGCCCCTTGACCTCCACGACTTCCCCCACCCAACCATCGGCGGAGAATTGAGGGCATTCCGGGACGGTCACGCCTTCTCGGACGCGGACGCGGATTCCGGCCGCCAGTTTTGCTCCGCCTCGTTTCGCCATAATGGCAATTCGCCCGGTTTGCGGTCTGTTCGGAAGGAAATCACAGATCTAGGAGGAATATAGCGGGCTTGGGAAACCGAGAAAAGGGGGCCTGCCGATTTCGCAACCCCGGTCCTGCCCCGGGCGTTGCGGCCGGAGAATGGCGAACCCCGAACCGCAACGCTCTCAGCGGGAAGCGCCGCGATTTGGTTTCGCTCGTCGACAAACTCTCCCACCACGTTGCCGCTTGCAAAGACGCAACGTAAACTCGCGGTTGAATGGTGGTGCGGTCTGCGTCCTGATGTGCCGGTGCCTGAACACAGGCTGACCAGAGCCCGCGATTGTGACTGCTGTTGCTGCTGTTGTGACTGATTGCTTCTGACGTCCAGATCATCCCGGATTGCGATGCCTCCGACACCTCTTTACGACCTTACCTCCCTTCCCGTGGATTTCGCTCACCCGCAGTATTCTCTGGACGATATCCGTCTGGTGAATCCGCAGCGTCATGAGATGGAACAGCTTTCGGGCATCTTATACGTAGACCGCGAGGGGCACGGCCTGGTGGGCTTCAAGGATCTCACCGATCGCGAGTTCTGGTGCATCGGACATATGCCGGGTTACCCGTTGATGCCGGGTGTGGTCATGTGCGAGTGCGCGGCGCAGTTGGGGGGCTTTTATGCCCGCAAGTTCAATTTGCTGGGGGGCGATTTCCTGGGCTTTGGCGGGATGGACGAGGTGCGATTCCGTCACCCGGTGTTTCCGAATCAGCGTCTGGTCCTGATGTCGAAGGTGACGAAGGTCCGGCCCGGCATTCGCGTGGAGTTTGAATTCCAGGGTTACGTCAACGACCGCATGGTGTTTAACGGCAACATGATTGGTGTGCCCATCAGTTGGCGGCATGGGCTTGAAGGCAAGGATGCCTAGACGTCCTCCGCGATGTCAGCCGGCGATCCCACGGTCCCGCTTTGTGACTGTCCCGATGGCGGGGGCATCAACTGGCCTTTTGCAAGCTTGATCGGGCACTTCCGCGCTGATGACCACTGACCCGCCCCCGTCTACGCCTACGCCCCCCGACCCCGCCTCATCATCTGAATCCCCGGCAGGGGCCATTCCCGATTTGAGCCCCTGGTTTCGGACACTCCGAGACCTTCCTGCGCCCTGTGCGTGGACCGATGTTTTCCCGCGCCCTCAACCGGTGGAGATTGACGTCGGCTGCGGCCGCGGACTGTTTCTCTACCGCGCCAGTGAGCGACATCCGGACATCAACTATCTGGGCATCGAAATTGAGTTCAAAGAGGCGCGGCGCGGCGCGCTGCGCCTCAAGAAAGTCCAGCGGGACAACGCCCGCGTGCTGGGGGGGGACGTGCGGCTGGCACTGGCGAACTACCTGCCTGCCGACAGCGTGCAGGCGGTGCACGTCTACTTTCCGGACCCGTGGTGGAAATCGAAGCACCACAAGCGGCGGTTGTTCAATGAGGATTTTGTCGATCGGGTTTCGCAGTTGCTCGTGAACGAGGGCGAACTGCATTTGTGGACCGACGTGACCGACTATTTTCACCGGTCGCTCGAGGTGCTGGCCGCTCGTCCTCAGTTTGTCGCGCTCACCCCCCCCGACGAACAGACGCCCGAGCACGACATGGACTATCAGACCAGCTTCGAGCGCAAGAAGCGCCGCGATGGCTGGCCGATCTATCGCGGTCGGTGGCAACTGCGGCGGAGCCACAGCGTCAGTCCTCCCCAGGCAGTGCTCACGGCCCCATCCGCTGACGGCTGAAAGCTGACGGCGCGAACATCACGAACCGATCAAGCCACCGCCGCGAACATCGTAACAGTCGATTTGCAAGCGACTTACAACCTGGCCGCCGGCAGATCACGTCCTCGTGGGAACGAATCCCGTATTGACGGAATCGGGCACTTCGGATAGCGTCAGTGAACAGGGAATGATGCCCATAAGCCAAGGCTTTGGTCGATTTCCCGTCGGGCAGTCAGGCGTGCTGGTGCCTCTGTTCTCGCGCTGTCTGCTGGTGGATTTCGATTGTCACTGCGGGGTGACGTGACTGCCCGGCGCGTGGCAGGAATCGCTGGCAGGTCTATGATCCAGCGATGTGATTTCGCTGGCCTCCCCTGCGGGCCTTCAATGGAGTGAAGCCTGTCCGGTCGACTCCTCTGGCCCGCTGTCCGCCCTGGTCTGGAGGAACGAGTGCCATGGCTGCGAGGACTCCTCCCGCGACGGTGACCGTGCAGGCCCCCGCCAAGCTCAATTTGTTCCTCGAGCTGACCGCCCGCCGACCCGATGGCTATCACCAGTTGACAACGGTGATGGCGCGAACATCCTTGGCGGACACACTGCAGTTCTCTGTGGCGACCGAGGACCAACCCGACTGCACCCTGCAGGCCACGTTTCAGTTTCCGGTCGCTGCCGAGCAACGCGCCGAATTTGTCGGGACTCAAAATCTGATTTGTCGTGCCGCCGCTGTGTGGCGGCGCGAAACAGGAGTGTCGGCTCCGGTGCAGATTGCGGTGCAAAAGCGGGTTCCGTGGCAGGCGGGCTTGGGGGGCGGGTCGGCGGATGCCGCCGCCACACTCCGCGGTCTCGACGAACTCTTTGACACACAGCTTTCGCCTCGGAAACTGGCGGAACTCGCGGCAGAGTTGGGGAGCGACGTCCCGTTTTTCCTCGGCCCGCACCCGTTTGCCCGCTGCGAAGGGCGTGGCGAACAGATTTTCCCCCTGCCGGGTTGCCCGCCCCTGCATGCCGTCATCCTGGTTCCCCCCTGTGGACTGTCGACGGCGGAGGTCTATCGCCACTGTCAACTGGCGGTCGCACCGCGGCCGGTCACAGAACTGGTGGCGGCCATCCAGGCCGGCCAGATTGCACGGCTGGGGGGACTGCTGTTTAACGGTCTGCAGGGGGCCGCCGCCCGCGTTGATGGCGACGTTCTGCCTCGACTGGAGCGTTTGCGGCGGGCCGGCGGGGCAGGCACGCTGCTCACCGGCAGCGGATCGGCGATGTTCAGCCTGACCCGCAATGCGGGCGAGAATTTTCAGTTGGCGTACCGCCTACGCGCGGCGCAGTTGGGCCAGGTGTTTCCCGTGCGGGTCGGCATTTAGCGACCGCATCACCGCAGGCGAGGACCGATTTGAGCGCAAACCACCAAGAGTTCCCACGAGAATCAGGACACACAGCTAAGATGGCCGGTTGACACCAGACAGCACCCGGGTGCTGACAGGCAGCCCACAGTCGTCGAGACACCCACGGGGTTGAATCGCGGAACGTGGGCCGCATTGACTTTCCACGCAGCCCAGCGAGAGATACCCCCCGCCAGAGATAACACCGCGAAGGAGACAGCCGTGGAGATCTCGGAAGTTCGGATCAAGCTCATGGAAGATCCTCACGAGCGCCTGCGGGCGTTCTGTTCGATCACTC
>JBGSIP010000782.1:0-2166 GCA_041742495.1 Planctomycetaceae bacterium | reverse complement strand
GGCCCAGTTGATTGTCTCGGTGCGTTGCGCAACCTCGGTGCAGAGATAATCTGGATGCGGCCGAATCCCTACTCGGCCCAGGTCGAGACGGTCCGAGTCCCAGCAGGTCTGGATGGTGATATCGGGATGCGTCCGCTCGTGCGTATGCCCCTCGCAGGCACGACACAGCAATGAGAACTCCGGATCGCCCAATTCAAACACCCGCCCCCGCAGTTCTGCAGCAAACCGCGCCGCCCGCGGCCCGTGCTCAGGATCGGTTCCCTCATTGATGCGACAGGAATCGTGCAGCACAGCAAACAAGGACACCACGTCGAGGCTCGCTCCCGTCTCCTTGGCAAGCCGCTGGCCATTCTCCAACACCCGCGCCCAATGCGCAACACCATGGTAGCCCCCTGGCGGAAGAGCATAGCTGACAAAAATAGCCTGCAAAACCGGCAGTAAATCCATGCGAACAGACTCCTTGGCTATTTTCTCCGGGCACGAACCGATGGTTCGATTGCCATCAACAAAAGGAGCGGCCGCTCATTGAAACCCATTCGTTGCCCGCGCCACTCACGGTTCAGTTGCTCAGAGGGTGACTGCTTAAGCACCACATGAATAGAAACGCTGGTGGCGACTATCTCGGGTGCGGCCGACGATTTCCGCCAGGAGTGTATTCACCCCCGCCGTGTCGGTCCATTCGCCCGCACCGGCCGTTCTGCTGTGTGATGCCTTCCCATGTAATATCGTCAGTTCCCAGCGCACGCATAGACGACGGACCTCACGGGACTACCAACATGATCGCAGTCGCACCGAGGGACTCAATTTTCTTCCTTGTGAGGGGGGCGGGATGTAGCTGCCGCTGTTCCCATAGTGTGAGCATGCTGAGTCTGGAGGCGGCTGACGGGTGTTCGGAGATGCCGACCGGCAGTAGCGATTGAGCCAGGTCGACGTCGTGCAGGGGCACGAATTGTGTGTAGGACTGCGGAGGCTGGGCGCCGATTGTCCCGCCGTCGAGGACCGTTAGCTCGGGTGAGGTCAAATCGCACTGCGGATAGAGTCCGGGAAATCCATCGAGGCTGGCGTAGAACGGCAGGCTGATTGTCGCGTTCTGGCGACGAGCGCTCTCGTTCCAACGCTCCGGGTCGGGGCCATACTTTGTCAGGCAGGATTCCCATGCGGCAGCCAGTGCCTGATCAACAAAAGCCGCCTCGCGCGTATCGAGTCGCAAGTTGGGTTCATCGGTGAGTCGTTGGCCGGCTGACTTCAGAAAGTAGACCAGACCTGCTTCGCCGCCGCCGTATCGCATGGCCAGATCCGTCGCGATGAACCGGAAGAATGTGTTCAGCTCGGCTGCGATTTCGGTCCCTGGCTCTGCAAGTGACATCCGGGCTCCCTGTTCGAACCAGGGCTGCAGGCGGCTTAGTGTCAACTGTGCCGTTGGCGAGAGTGACTCCGGCTGGACATTCTGCAAATGCAGGCCCAGCCGCACGATTTCGCGCCTGGCGGGATTGACAGCGTCAAAGTGCATTTCCAATACGTCGGCTGGCGCAAAGGTCGGCTGCTTCGCGAGCAGTTCGCGCAAGCGCCATGAACGAGTCGTATCGCCGCCGCCGCCGGTCATGGTTCCCAGCGGAATGGGATACCACGTTTCGATCGGGCGATGGTTGGCACTGAAGAGGACCCCGGCGGCGGGATTCTGCAAGGCCGGGAGGAATTCGGGCGGGACATACCCGCGCCACAGGTCATCGTTGCCTTGCACGGGATGCGCGGAGCGACCAGCACTGACATCCCGTTTTGAACGCACGGGAATCGCGGCGGCCGCGCGATAGCCAATCTGTCCGGTACGATCGCCAAACACAAAATTGGCGCTGGGAAACTGCCAGCCTTGGAGCGCTGCGTCCAACGCAGTCACGGTCTGCGATCGCAGCATGGCCAGCGCCGCGGTCACGGTGTCGCGGCTGGTTTCGCAACAGGGGAGTCGGTGGAGCACCGCCTCTCCGTCCTCGGGACGGGCATAACAAAATGGAGTGGCGACGGGGCCGAGGTGTGTTTCGCGAACGATCCAATCCACTGACGGTTGCCCGCGGACGTGGATCGTCTCGCGGTGGATTGTCATGTCACGCCAGGTTCCGTCGAACAGATACTGATTGGGGTGATCGGCGGCTGTTTGGATGCGAAACAGAT
>JBGSIP010000781.1:0-9218 GCA_041742495.1 Planctomycetaceae bacterium | reverse complement strand
GGCAGCGGGGCGAGACAGGCGGCCGTCACAAATCCGTGAATGCCGTTCGCACAGGTCACTTCGCAATAACTACCTGACTCGCGGATCACCCGGACCAGCGTGTCGGCTGCCAGTTCACCATCGGGGGGCGAGGCCTGTTGCGGCCCGCTGCGATACCAGTCCGCGCGGGCGGAGACACGGTGCGTCCACGCGGCGGGAATGCGATTCACGGTGTAGTAAGCCTGCGGATGCAGGAGTGCGAGTCCACTGGCACTTTGCAAGTTTGACATCACCAGTTCATGCACGTGCCCGCGCAGCAACCGCGGCAGCGTCAACTCGACCGACAGCCCATCGTCAGACACCACGGCTGACTGAACGATCGGGGTGGTCTCATCCACTTCCGGGCTGCCATAGCCGGACTGGTAAATGTAGGTGTACGTGCGAAAGTTGTAGTTGGCTGGGTTTCCGGCAGCCGTCTTGTCGACGGGCATGGTGAACGTCAGTCGGAACCCGCTGGGCAGGGCGCGCATCTGATGGACCTCAAACGGCACCTGACCGGTCCAGCGGACTCGTTCCAGCGCCTGTTCCGCAGTTCCCACGGAGCCCCAGCCGCGGTTCGTTCCGCCCACAAACAGCGAACCATCCGGAGTGATTTCCGCGGTCAGCGACCCGGAGGCAAAGCCCTTCAGAAATGGAAAACAGGCCCCCTGAAACTGGCCATCGACCTGTTCGAGATCGCAACGCATGACAGTGCTGGCGGATTGATCGGTGACAAAAACCTGTCCGACAAACGGGCCGAATTTGCCACTGGTGTTGTCCATGACCACGCCGGCGGCGCTTTTGCCCATTTTGTTGTAGGGGAAGTTGATCGCCGGAGGTTCAAGTTCCGGGATGCGATCCCATTCGGACATCATGCGCCCGCCCGATTCGGGTTCGTTGGGTTGAGGTCCCATGTAGGCCGCGGCGGCCGGTTCGGCATACCACTTGTTACCGCTGGGATTTCCCATGAACTTGCGCGGAGTCAGGCAACGCAGCGAACAGGTGCCGTTCCACAGCCCCTGATTGTCGGTATAGAACATAAATCCCCCGGGGCCTTCGCCGACTCCACCTGGAGATCGAATACCACTGCAGGTGGGAATCATTTCGCCAGAGGGAGCCACCCGGAGTGCCCAGCCGCGATACAAGGCGTTGCTGTGGCTCGATCCGGTCAGGCACAGCGTGACCCACAGGTAGCCATCGCGGTCAAAGCGGCTGCCAAAGGCATATTCGTGATAGTCACCGCTGAGCCCCCACGCATCGTTCACGGTGCGCAGCGTCAGTCGGCCCGAGTCTTCACGCTGAATCTCGGTCACCTCACCCCGCTGGACGGCATACAGCAGCCCAGTCTGTGGATGGACGGCGAGCCCGAGCACTTCGTTCATCCCCTCGACCAGTTTGCTCCAACCGGTCTGGCCAGCGCCGTCTGCCAGCGGATTGGCGAGCAGCCAGATTTCTCCGCGACGTGTTCCCACCGCCAGTTCACCCGCTGGCAACAGGCAAGTGGCGGAAATCTCCAGCACTTCGTTGGCAGGCAGCGGGATGTCGGTGATGGAGAAGTAATCGGCTTCGCCCGCCGCCAATGGCCCGGGACTACAGCACACCAGCCCCAGCCACATCAGGGCGACCACCGTTGCCATCGATTTGAGGCCGCCAAAACCGCCAGCGATTGCCGAAGTACACATCGAGGATCAATCTCTGCGTGAGTGAAAATCAGATCGTTGAACACTGTGGGAAGAACACTGTGGGAAGAACACTGCGGGAATCAGTTGGCCAATCGGCAGGGAACTGGAACTGCGCCGGCCACTACCAACGGAGTTGGCAACTGGCGGCATGCGTGCCAGAGGCAGGCAATGTCAGCCGAAGCTCGGCACCGGCGGAGGTCTGGACAATGTGCGGCCCACCCGGCGAGCCGGTTGCGACCGGGTTGCCGTCCAACAACACGTGGCTGATCACCATGGAATCGTCGATAGTAACGGTACCATCGGCTTGTTGCGTGATCGATTTCCCGCGCGCGAGGCACAACGTGGGAGCAGCGTTGCTGACCGGGCCATCGGCCGTCAATTCCCACGTCCGGAGGAACTCCCGGCGGTCGGAGGCCGCGACCGCGATCGACCAGGTTTCGCGAACGGCAAGCGCCGGTTCTGCTTGCGAGTACACGAGCGAGGGCACGCCGCTGGGGGCAATGTCCAGCCCGTCGAATCGCCAGCCGCGTTCACGTGGCGGTTGCGCGGGCCACGGCGCATCAGGAGACTCCAGCGTGGCGACGGACCACGTGGTGGGCCAATTGAGTCGAGCATCGCCCAGCGGCTGGATAAAACCCCCGCCGCGGCCACGCCAATGGAGCGCGGCATCAAGAAATGCGTTTTTCCACACGAGCTTGACCGACAGATCCTCAGGATCAAACACGTAGTTCAGTGCTTCCGGGAAGCCGACCGCAATGGCGCGGGGCGAACAACCCTGGATGCGATTGCGATACACAATTGGCCGCTGCTGCGGTTCGATCAAGATCGGGTCAGGCAGCAATCCCAGGGGAATCGCAGCCTGATCGCGATCTGCCAGGTAGGTCCAGACCGCGTGAATCTGTCGCGGCGGGTCGCCATCGAGGACATCCTTTACCGAGGCGACCCCATCGGGGAACGCGGTCGGCATGCGCGTGCCGGGCCGATATCGGGCGGGCTCGAACAGGTAGCGCATGAACCAGTCTTCGCGCAATCGTTCATTCATGCCCTGCAGGTTGATCGCGGAAAGGCCGGTTCCCGAATAGGGGCCGAAGGTGTGGCACTTGATGCACGCCATTGCTTTGCCACCAATCAAATGCCGTCCTTCGGCCTTCACATCCGCAACCGGGATGTCCCACGCGGGCGGTGGGGATTCCTCACGTGCATCCGCCTTGGTCAGCGCCTGGGCCAAAGGGGCAGTTGCCGAACCAAAGCCCGGCATCCGCGTGAGCACATAGGGGCGATCCTTCGCACCCTTCTCAAGGGCCTTCGACAGCCACGCCGATTGTAGCTTGTCACCGGCTCCATCCAGGGCGGGTGGGAGTCGGCCTTCGTCACCCATCTCCGCTATCGTGCTTTCGAATGCTGCGTTACGCGTGCTCTCTGCCCCGCCAATTCCACCGCGGGCATGGCAGGCATAGCAATTCATGGCCGTCATGCCATGCACAATCACCTGTTCTGCGGCTGAGGTCGCACTGACAGCAGCGGTCCCCAACGTAGCGCCGTAGCTCTCCAGCGCCTGTCGCTGATCGTCACTCAGATAGAAGTCCGGCACGCCCGGAGCGGGCTTGCTCGCCAGACATCCGGCGGCGGGTCGCGCCAAGACACTGGCCAACGGAGCCCGTGCCGATGGGGCGGGAACTCGTTGTCCTTCGTGCTGAAATTCATGACAACTGGCACAACGCAAGCTCTGAAACAGCTCGCCGCCGCGCGTGACGAGTTGCGGATCGGGCACAAATTTCGCGGCCGCGGACGCCTGAAGCTCGTCCAACTGTTCCTCAGAAGTGACGCACCAGGGAATGATCGATTGCCGCGAAAGGCCGCGAGCCTCCCATTCGACATCCAACTCCATCTCTCCGCCTGCCTGCATGTAGTCGACTCGCACCTCGTGCGTACCCGCTGTCAATTCAACCGCCGCGGACTTCCAGGCAAAAGGATGCACGCCATTGTTCGTCACCACGGACTTTGAATCGATCCAGACGCGGCTGGCATCGTCCGATCCGGCGTGAATGGTGTATTTGCCATCGCTGGGGACCATGATGAGGCCGCGATAGCGGAGGATGAAGTTCTGCCTGCCAAAATCACCGGGCTGGAAGCCGGTCACCGGTGTCGACGGCGTATCGATTTCCGTCTTTGGCGGTGGGAGCTTGTCAAACTCTCCCTCCATCTTCTGGACCAGCAGCGCTGGTCGCACGGTCTGCGAGGATTCTGGATCCAGCAGGTATGCGGCAATCGCATGCGCCTCCGTCGGATCGAGGTTGAACCCAGGCATCCGTCCCGAGGGGCGGCACGCCAGCGGATTGCGTAGAAATTCCGTCAGTCCCACCGCCGAGTATTTAGCGGCGAGGTCGCCATGAGGGATGGTGGTGTTGGCGGGGGAGGCCGGCCCGCGGAACGAGACGTGGCATTGCACACAACCCACGGTGTGGTAGAGCCGCTCTCCCAGTTTCGGATCGGCCGACGGTGCAAACGGAGCCTTGTCGGCCCCACCGTTGAGCAGGAAGTGCGTAAGTGCAGTAGCCGCCGCTTCGCGTTCCGCCTCAGGCAGATGGGACAGCACCGAGGGCATCGTCGTGCCCGGCTTGACTCCGTGCGGATCTTGCAAATATCGCGGCAGGTAGGCGGGCTGAATGCGTTCGCGCAGATCGGTGAGGATGGGGGCCTGGCGCGGTGCGATGGCCGCTGGACTCTCCGCCGCAGCCGGGTGGCACGCAGCGCAATTGAGCTCGGAAATCAGCAGTGCTCCACCGGCGACCAACTGGCTGTCGGGCCCGGTGCAAAACCGTTCGTATCCGGGAATGATCGGTCGGGCTGCGACGCGATCACCATCGCGGGGAATCAGCCAGATGTTGCGAAAGACCACCGGGTCGCCGTGGTTCTGAATGTACAACGGACCGTCCGCCGGAGATTCCTCATTGAGGTGTGCACCGCGGGTCGGTCCAGAGACCTCCACATCGTTCTGCACGACCACGCCGTTGAGCCGCACCGTCAGCCGGGCCGACTTCACCTTTTGCCCCTGCGCGTCGAATCGCGCGGCGGTGAAGTCAATGTCATAAGTCTGCCAGCTCAGCGGTGGCAGGCACATGTTGAGCAGCGGATCTGCGACCGTGTAGATGCCGCCTGCTTCGTTGTTCTTCCCTTCGAGGCCAAAGCTATCGAGTACCTGAGTCTCGTAACGGCCCTGGTGATACACGCCACTGTTACCGCGCAACTGTCCGCGTGCCTGGGGCATGTAGGGAGTGCGGAATTCAACATGCAGCCGATAGTCGCGAAAGTCATGCGTGGTGAGCCCGGGAACGGCCAGTTCACCCTGCGGCGTCAACTTGGTGGCAGCGTCCCAGTGGGCGGCCAACACCTCCGGCGTTCCATCAAACAGGACCGTGGCACCTGCGGGGGGCTGCTGACCCAGCGTTGGGCTGGCACGTTCGACTCGCTGCAAACCCTCCAGATACTGGGGGAGCCCATCGCGGTCGGCGGGCAGGACTTCGCGTGTCTTGCCATCCCACCCTGCGCCCGGCAACCCGCCATTGAGAATCACCACGTCGAATTCGCCGTTCCCCAGCGCCACAACCTGCGCTGCGAGGCCCTCTCCCGCGTATTCCCCCTGCAGCAGAAAATCGGGATCGTTCTGGGCGGCAGCCTGCGGATCGGTCCAGACGGGGCCACGGTCGGCCTTCGGCTTCGCGGTGGCCTTTGGCTTCGCGGTGGCCTTTGGGTTCGGCTTCTCTGCTGCAGATTCCTGCGCCGGCAGGGTGGTCACGGAAGCGACACACCAGAGCCCCAGACTCACAGTGATGAACCACAGCCAGCGCGTCGAAAAACCGTCCAAGTGTCGATCAGGGGCAATCACGAGTGTCTTTCACCGACGCGGAATGTCATTTCCTAGACTGAGCGATCGTTGATGTTTAGCACTCCTGTCGCCGGAGGGCAATCAGCGCGGCGAAAGCTGCCAACACAGACCGAGCGATTACATGGCAATGTGTTCACTGCACGGGCCGCCGCCCGGGGCAAGCAGGTCCGCCGCGGGGAGCGACGAGCCGGTCCGTCGCGAAGTTTGTGATCGCTGCTTGACCAATTGGTCGCCAGAAATGCGTCCCCCCGGCCCGAATAATCCACGACAATGCGAAGCACACCCATCCAGCCCGGCTGCCCGCTTGCCCTCGCGCCCCGAACGGATCTCTCATTGCGCCCGGCGGGATTCGAACCCACGGCCTGCGGTTTAGGAAACCGCCGCTCTATCCTGCTGAGCTACGGGCACTTGTTCTGACAGATTGAAGAGCTTCGAGTTCAACGCAGCAGGGCACTGCGGGCCGCTGCCGGATGGGAGATTGTGCGGGATTCAGCGACCGATGTCGTCCCGCGTGATATCGTCGCAGACTGCACACAACGACGTTTTCCCCCCGGCCCTGAAAATGACCCGCGCAACGTCGCTGTACCCGGAGACTGCGGATTTCGCACCGTCTCTGCTGGGAGAAGTATCTCTTCGCCTCCCGGTCGGGGCAAGCGCGGCTGCTCGCAATCTCGCCTGCCCCCAACCCGGCGTCCGGTCGAGGAGGTGTTGCGCTCCCTAAGACCGGGGACCGGCCTTGTCAGTGTCGTATCCGCCCAAGACCGGGGACCGGCCTTGTCAGTGTCTGTCGAGGGCTGATAGAACCCTCGGCGAGATGCAGCCAGCGGTGTTCATTGGGGACTTGACGTCGCGAAACCAGTGGGGGTTCGACGGATTGGCTGCCGCGTTGTTTTCGTACAGGCAGGGACGCCATGCACGATCGCGGACAATTCACGCACATTGCAGATTCCTTCTGGGCCACGCTGCAGCCGCTGGACGACTGGATGCGATCCTTGGGGACGCCTGTCGCAGTCCGTCGCTGGCTCACCGTGCTCACGGGTCTGGTGACCGGCCTGGCGACCTGGATCTGTGTCCTCGCTTCCCTGAGTCAATGGGGGTCCACCTGGCAGAACGTCTGTGGCTGGGGTGTTGCTCTTTCACTGGCGGCCGGCGTCAGCCAGTGGCTGCTGCCTGTCGTCCGCAACGTTCCGCTGTCACGACCAGTGCTGGCTGCCAGCTTTGCCGCCTGTGCCCTCGCCTATGCGCCGGCAACCCGACTGGCCGACCACTGGCTCAATGCAAGTTCTCTGGGAAATCAGTGGGCGGCCGCAGCGGTCGTCATCACCTTTCACGCGCTGCTGTCCGGCGGACTGCTGACAGCCGTTCGGCTACTGATGTCTTTGGCACCCGCGTGGCTGTTTTCCATCAGTTTTGCCGTCGGCACCCTCGTGGTCCTGCCGCTGCTGTATCAGGGAGTTGGCTTGTTCTGGATCAGCATGTCCGGACTGGCGCTCGCCGCGGTGGCCCTGTACGACGTGTGGACACTGAACACATCACCGGGGGAAAACACTCCTTCCGGAGACGCTGCCGCGATGATGCCGACCACCCCCGTTGACGAATCGCAATTTCCGGCCACGCTGCCCCGCTTCGGATGGGGGGAATTGCTCAACGGCGTCGCCGGAGGAATCTTGCTCTCGGTGGTGCTGCGTGATCTGCATCAGTTCACATCGGTCACGGCCTTGTTGCTGCAGGCAGAACTGTTCGCCGTGGGGCTCGGTCTGGGTCTGGGGCAATTCCTCGCGGTACGAGGTCTGCTGCAGCGATTGGCGCGGCGAGCAGGTGGCTGGTTGTCGCTGGCCTGGCTGAGCCTCGCCATGAGTCTGGCGGCCGAATCTGTCGTGGCCTACGCCGTGCTCGAACTTTCCGCCGTGGTGTCCTGGGGTGGACTGGCGATTGTGCTGCGATCGCCGCTAATCACCCTGCCTCTGTTGATGTTGGCAGTCATTGCCAGCGCCGCGCACGGCCCGACATCTTTCGGCACACAACGATCTTCTGCCCGCAGTGGTTTGCCTGGCGGTTGGCACAGTCGCGTTCTGCTGGGCGGAACAGTCGGGCTTTTGCTAGGACGATTCTTCGTACTGCCTGCAGCCGGCTTTCAGTTCGCGCTCGCAGGAGCCGCCGGTCTGATTTCGGTCCTCGTGATGAGGCCACACTTCGTCTCTGCGAGGCTGCCGGTCACCGCAGCGATTCATCGGTCCGCTCCACGGCCGGGGTGGCGGATTGTCGCCGGTACGTTGGGCAGTCTGCTGTTGATGTGCGCCGCTGCATGGTGTCATCACCCCGAACTCACCGCGCGAACGTTGTTCAGCTCGGATGTGTTTGCCGCCTCACGTCGGGCTGAATACCGCCCCGTGATTGCCGGCTGGGATGGTGGCCGCACGGTCGATGTCGTCGAAACCCCGGCAGGAACCATCGTGACGAGCGTGCGTCAGGGGCATCAGTTGCAGTTGCGCCAGAACGGATTTCCTGCCGGGCAGAATACCCTCAATCCTGCCTTGGCGTCTCCACCGCCGGGCGATGTGATGTCCGCCGTGGTCCCCATGCTGCTGACACCGCAGGCTGACCACGTGCTGGTACTGGGGTATGGGTCCGGGGTCACACTCCGGGCCGTGACCGAGTTTCCCGTTCGATCGGCGATGTGCATTGACGCCAATCCTCAGGTGCGTGCACTGCTGGAGCGACACGACGCGTTCCGCGTGTCGAGCGTCAGTCAGGATTCCCGCGTGACGCTCGTCACCGCCGATCCACTGCTGGCAGTTCGCCAGTCGGCAGGGCCGTTCGATGTGATCATCGACATTCCCGAACACTCCTCGCTGATCTCCAGCGGAGGACGATATTCGAGGGAGTACTATCGGCAGGTCCGGCGAATGCTGGGTGCCGCGGGGGTCTTTGCCCAACGCCTGTCGTATTCCGATTATGGTGTTGGCCCGGTGAGCGAGTGGATTGCCACGGTCTCCGCAGAATTTCCCCACGCGTTGATTTTCGAAGCTGACACGGGGGAGTTCGTACTGCTCGCTTCCATGACCGAGTTGGCCCCAACGCCCGACACGCTATTTGAACGGGCGACGCAGCCTCAGGTGGTCCGCCTGCTCTCCGAACTGGCGTGGGACTGGACGATGCCGCTGAATCTGTCGTATCTGCAGGCCGTCCGCGGAACGGATCATGCCCCATTGCAGTTGGGTGCCACCCATCCGCGGCATCTAGTGGCATGGCCGGTAGAATTGGCCCGGTGGGGGGCCAAGCGACAGGAGTTGCAGGCTCTGATGGCTACCGGTCGTCATCGATTGCTGGACCGCTTCGCCGGTCACCGTGAAGAGCCGCTGATTCTGAGCCATCTGGCAGATCTGGCGGCCCGCGTGAAAGTGTTGGACAACAATCCCGATGAGCCGTGGGCCTATCGCACGGCGATGAAGGAGAAACTTCAGCAGCATCCTCGTTCAGCGCTCGAATCTGTCCGCGGGGCCGGTTTGCAGCGGCGGCGCCACCCCGAAGACGAAGCGAGGCTGAGCTATCTGGCCACGCTCGGAGCAGCCGCCAGCGCCGCCCGCTGGGACGATCCGGCGATCACGACGCTGTGAAGCTTTCAATCGTCC
>JBGSIP010000780.1:0-9797 GCA_041742495.1 Planctomycetaceae bacterium | reverse complement strand
TCCCCGATCCGCAGCATGGCCCGCGACTTGAGGGCCCGCGCCGCGGAGCGGCTGGCCTGAATGTTGGGCAGCAAAATCGCAATCACCGTCTGCGGTTCGTCGTCTGTGGCCAGTGAGACATAGGGAAACCAGCAATGCGGTTTGTGCGATCCCGCGGTGATCAGCGTAAGTGCATCGTCCAGCGAATCGATCCAGGCGGCGGCTGTCGGTTCGTCAACGGCTTTCCACGGCTGATCGAGTACGCGGTCGTACTCGCTATCGAAAGCAGCCAGCGTCCCGCTGTCAGGCTCGGGAACAGGGTTTGCCTCCTGCCAACGATGTTTGGCAAATGCCTCGCGCCAACGCTGCCTAGCGAATGCGTGATAGTCAAGGAACTGGGGTGGTGTTTCGGCCGGGAGATCAATCCCCAGCAGGCGACACTGTTCGGCGGAGAATTCGGTGCGTGTGCCGGATTCTGTGAGGCCCGCCCGCAGGTAGAGCACCGCTGCGTTGCTTTCTGGCGTCACACCGGCCGACAACCGCTGGTTGAGCGCGGCAATCGGGTCGAGGAAGCCGTCGTCGTCCAGCGGAGTCACGAAAAACGTGGTGCTGGGGCTGATGGTGACCAGTTGTTGCGGGCCCTCCGGCGGCGTGCGATCCGCAGGTCGCCCCCGCTGTGCCCAAGCGTCCGACAGAGGACACGCGAAAACTGCCAACGCCCACAACAGCATTCTTGCCGAAAATGACATGGTTCACCTGCCTCGTTGGGTGATTGTCGCACGGATTTGCCTGGCCCGTTGTGACAAACCGGACCGTCTGAGGGCGAGTCGCCGCAGAGGAGGATTTGTCTCTCCAGAACGCAACCTGCACGAAATTGGATCACGGGCTGCAGGCAGCCTGCGGTCGCTGCGGCGGCGGGGAACCTGTTGGGCCACGCGCCAGACTACACGCCGGCAGATTCCAGTTCGCGGGTGTAGTGCCGGGTGATCAGGTCGTTCTGAATCCAGAGCAGTTTGTTGAACGCGCGCAGGGCCTGGCCGCGATAGGTTTCGTCGAGCGGCAGCGACAGGAGCGTGGCGACAATCGCGTCGGAGACGAATCCCATCAGGGCATTCATCTGGACGAGAGGGACCACGATCTGCGCGTTGCCGGCTCTTTCGGTGTGAATCTTGCCGACCATGTCCAGGTAGGCCTGCATTTTGCCGTCATACGGGCGGGTCACCAGAGCTTCGAGATAGCGGGCGAGGTGTTGCTTGCGGAAACGGATCATTTCGTGATCCGGCGTCAGGGCCGCCAGATTGTCGGGGATGTCGCCGGTGTAGCCATGCTGCCGGGTGACGAAGTGCCGCTTGGTGGCGTCGTAGGAAAACAGCCGCTCGTAGACAGCGTCGACCAGCCCGGGGACCATCGGGGCTAGCGCCGGAGCGGCCGCATGGATGGCGGCAATATCGGCGGCTCCAAAGCCCATGAATTCGGTGACGTAACCGAAGCGATAGGCGAGGTCGCTTTCGAGTCTGGCTTCGTCAATGTGTTGCATGTCCGCACCTTCACTGTTGGCTGGGTTTATCGTTGCGCAAAGCCATCGGTCGGAATTGCGGAGGGCAGAGGTTCCTGACTCGCTGGCGGTCGACGAGAGCATGCCATAAGTGGACCTTGTTGTCCAGTTATGGCGTGCCGTTCTGGCTGCAGGCATCAAGCCAGATAGAAATGATGGCAAACGATCGATGCGCGTGGTATTGTGTGAGGAACTGACCGGGTGCCATCCCACCACTTCTTGCCGCGATTTTCCTACCCCTTGGCAAGACACCCGTCAGCGGTAATGCCGCCTGCATGAAGGTGCCTATGGCCCTCGCTGATCGAACCACTGTCCGTTGGTGCGCTGCGCTCATCGTCCGGGTGGTATTGGCCGGGCTGTGGGGCGGTCTGCCGGGGCAGGCTTGGGCTCAGGGAGATGAGATCACCCAGGGGGCAGCTTCCGCCGAGGTCGGTTTTGAATCGCACATTCGGCCATTCCTGCGGGAGCACTGTCTGGATTGCCACAGCGGCGAGGACCCCGAGGGGGGCTTCGCGATGGGTGAGTCTCTGACGCTGGCCGACATGAACCAGAATTTGCCGCGCTGGCGACGGGCGTACGATTTGCTGCGCGTGGGAGCCATGCCCCCGCCCGATTTGGAGATTCCCCCGGCCGCAGCGCGGCAGCAGGTGGTCGACTGGCTGTACACAGAATTGTTCACGGTCGATTGCACGTCCCAGCACGATCCGGGACGGGTGACGGTGCGGCGGCTGAATCAGCGGGAATATGCGAACACCATTCGCGACCTGTTTGGCGACGTTCCAGATGTTTCGGCGACATTCCCCACTGACGATGGCGGCTACGGCTTTGACAATATTGGTGATGTGCTCACCGTGTCTCCCTTGCTCCTGGAGCGCTACATCGAGGCGGCAGAGCGTGTCTCGATGCATGTCATCCGGTCGCCCGAACTGTGTCAAGTTGATGAGTCACCCGTGGTCGGGCGATTGCCCACCGAGGGGCAGGTTCACGTAAACGAGGAGGGGGGGCTGACGTTCTCGTCGGTCGGAGAAGTGCGCTTTAACGTCACGCTCGCTGTCGGCGGGACATATCGTCTGGAGATCGCCGGAACAGCCGACTATGCCGGGCAGGAGAATCCCCAACTCGAAATTCGCGTGGCGGGGGGAGAAACCCGGACGCTGGAGTTTCAGCGCGGCAAGGAGTCGCGGCCGTTGGTGTGGTCGGGCTATCTGGGAGCCGGAGAGCAAACCATTCGAGTTGCCTTCGTCAACGACTTCTTCGACGAGTCGCTGCCAAAAGGGTCGCAGGATCGGAATGTGCAACTGACGGGTCTGCATTTGACTGGTCCGCAGCGAATCTCGCAGGAACAGTTGCCAGTCTTTCATCGTCAGTTGGTGTCTGAGCGGCCGCGCGGCGTGGCTGACAGTGTGGCCGTGGCCAGCCGGGCGCTCACGCCGTTCTTGAAGCGGGCCTTTCGTCGTCCTCCCACTCCCGAGCAGGTTGATCAATATGCGCAGCTCGTGAAGCTGGCGATGGAGCACGGGGACAGCTTTGAGCGGGGCTTGCAGGTGGCCATTCAGGGTGTTCTGGTGGCTCCCAACTTTTTGTTTCGGTTGGAAGGGGCCGCTCGGCCGGGAGTCCCCGCCGATGTTTCGCAGGTGGACGCCTTCGCGCTGGCGACGCGGTTGTCCTATTTTTTGTGGCGCACGATGCCCGACGATCGCCTGCTGGAGGCGGCCGAGCGGGGTGAACTGCTCGACGACGCCGGTCTCCGTCGCCATGTGCAACGCATGTTGCGCGATCCGCGCGCCCAGGCACTGTCCACCGACTTTGCTGCCCAATGGCTGGGGCTTTCGCGACTGAAGGATGCGACTCCCAGCACGAAGCGATTTCCCGAGTTCAACCCGGAACTCGCGGCCGCGATGCGTCGCGAAACCGAACTGCTGTTCCAGTCAATCCTTGATGAAGACCGCAGTCTCATGGAACTGCTGACAGCGGAGTACACCTTCGTCAATGAATCGTTGGCGAAGCTGTATGGACTGTCGGGTGTGGCGGAGGCGACGGGGGGGGCGGAGCAGGAATGGCAGCGGGTATCGCTGGTCGATTCGCCACGCGTCGGCTTGCTGGGGCATGCCAGTGTGTTGACACTCACCAGCTATCCGCAACGCACCAGTCCCGTGCAGCGGGGAGAATTCATTCTGGCCAACATTCTGGGTGAGCCACCGCCGGCAGCACCGCCAGTGGTCCCCTCGCTGGCCGATACGTCCAAGGCCAATCCTGATCTCACCTTGCGGGAACAGATGGAACTGCATCGCGCCGATCCGGGCTGCGCCTCGTGCCATCGGGTGATGGACGCACTGGGGTTTGGGCTGGAGAACTTTGACGCGATTGGCCGCTATCGAGAGACGGACGACGGTCAAACCATCAATGCTGCCGGCGAACTCCCCTCGGGAGAACAGTTTCGTACGCAGCGGGAACTGGTGGCGCTGGTGGCACGCGAGCGTGACAAGTTTGCGGATTGTCTGGCTCGCAAGCTGCTGACGTATGGCTTGGGACGGGGGATCGAGCCCTATGATGTGTGTGCGGTGAACGAGGTCGTCCAGACTGTCGGAGCCGATGGGTATCGGTTGCGGCGGATGGTGGAAGAAATCTGCCTGAGTCAGCCGTTTCGGTTTCAGCGGGCGCGGCCCGAGCCCTCCGTCAACGTGAGTTCCGCCCCCGGCGGTGCAGCAGGAGAATGAACACGATGAGTGGAACTGGTTGGCGTCTTGATCGTCGCACGTTCTTGCGTGGTACCGGGGCCAGTTTGGCGCTGCCGTGGCTGGATGCGATGTTGCCCACGCAGGCGATGGCGGAAGGAGTGGCTGCCGGTGCCGCTGCGGCAGTGCCCCAGCGGCTGGCCTTTATCTTCTTTCCCATCGGCGCGATCATGCCCGATTGGAAACCGGCTGGCGATAGCGGACCACTGAACCTGACTCGCACGCTGGCTCCACTGGCACCGGTCAAATCGCGCATCAACGTGTTGACTGGCCTGGCGCATGATAAAGCTCGTCCGCACGGCAACGGGGCTGGCGATCATGCCCGAAGTGCGGCCACGTTTCTGACGGCAAGCATTGCGCGCAAAACCGGCGGTGCCGACATTCACGTGGGGACGTCGGTCGATCAGATTGCGGCCGCGAAGGTGGGCCACAAGACGCGGCTCCCGTCATTCGAGATTGGTGTGGACCCGGTGCGGCAGGGGAACAATTGCGATTCGGGATATGCCTGCGCCTATCAGAGCAATATCTCCTGGCGGTCCCCCAACCAGCCGCTGGCCAAAGAAGTCGTTCCCGAACTCGCCTTTGAGCGGTTGTTCGGCAAGCGGCATGACCCGCTGCGCAAATTCGGCCGTCGGGATGTCTACCGCCGCAGTGTGCTGGATGCCGTCCTGGCGGACGCTGCACAGCTTGAGCAGAAGCTTGGACAATCCGATCGGCAGAAACTGGACGAGTATTTTACCAGCGTGCGCGAGGTCGAGCAGCGAGTCGATGTGGCCAGTCGGCAGTCACAGGACATTCCGGAACTGGAACTCCCGGCGGGAATGCCGGCTGAGTACACCGCGCATATCCCGCTGATGTATGACATTCTTGCGTTGGCCTTCCAGACCGACGCGACGCGGATCGCTACGTTCATGCTGGCCAACGAAGGCTCGAATCGTGTGTATTCGCATGTGAACGTCCGCGGCGGGCATCACGAGTTGTCGCATCATCGTGGTGATGAGGAACGGATTGCCGCGATCCAACGGATTGACGAATACCTGGTCACGGAATTCGCGCGGTTTCTCGGCCGGCTGCAGGCCATGCCCGAAGGGGAAGGGACTGTGCTGGACAATAGTCTCATCGTCTATGGCAGCGCCATCAGCGATGGCAATCGGCACCAGCACCACGACTTGCCGATTGTGCTGGCTGGACGCGGCGGCGGAGCGATCGAAACGGATCGCCATCTGGTGTATCCCGAAGAAACTCCGCTGGCGAACCTGTTTGTCGGCCTGCTCGATCACGTCGGAGCGCCGGTCGATTCCTTTGGTGACAGCACGGGGAAACTGGTGCTGTGACGTTTCCTGCGGGCGGGTGTGTCCTTCGCCGGTGCGCGATCAATCGCGCTGATTCACGCGCGACGGTCCGGCGAAGCGGGAATCGCTGGTGAGCAATTCCTGCAGATAGCGGCCGTAGGCATTGTTGCGCATCGCATCGGCCAGCGTGGCGAGCTGGCTGGCATCGATAAACCCCATCCGCCAGGCAATCTCCTCCGGGCAGGCCACTTTCAATCCCTGTCGCTGTTCGAGAATGCTGACGTAGTTGGAGGCTTCCAGCAGCGATTCGTGTGTGCCAGTGTCCAGCCAGGCGGTCCCGCGTCCCCAGACTTCCACGTGCAGGTCACCCCGTTCCAGATACACGCGGTTGAGATCGGTGATCTCCAGTTCTCCGCGCGGAGACGGTTTGAGTGCGCGCGCGATGGCGGGGGCATCACGGTCGTGGAAATACAACCCTGTCACCGCCAGTCGTGACCGTGGTTGCACCGGTTTTTCTTCGATGGTCAGCGGCTGTCCCTGATCGTCCAGTGTGATCACGCCGTAACGCTCGGGATCGCGCACGTGGTAGGCAAACACGGTTGCCCCGCGTTCACGTTCGGCGGCGTTCCCCAGCGACATGGTCAGCTTGTGGCCATAAAAAATGTTGTCCCCCAGCACCAGGCAGGCGGGCTGTCCGGCGAGGAACTCTTCGCCAATCAAATAGGCCTGCGCCAGTCCGCCGGGGTGGGGTTGAACGGCATACGAGAGGTTCAGCCCCCACCGGTGGCCGTCCCCCAGCAGTTTCTCGAACAGCGGGAGATCGTGCGGCGTGCTGATGATCAACACCTCCCGAATCCCCGCCAGCATCAGCGTGGAGAGCGGGTAGTAGATCATCGGCTTGTCAAAGACTGGCAGCAATTGCTTGCTGACGGCCAGCGTGGCCGGGTACAGCCGCGTGCCTGATCCGCCTGCCAGAATGATTCCCTTACGTGGCATAACTCGTCGCCCTGACTGTGGCTGGCACCGATGACGTGAACACTGACCGCCGTCGACAACAGACCTCGGTCGCCGGTCAAAGAAAGGTGCGTGCTGTGGGTGGCCACCCGCACGCTCGGCAGTCGGCTGGACAGCGGACTAAAATTGGACAGTTCGGCCGGGTGGTCCGCGGCACGGCGGAGGGATGATAGAGTCTGGTTCGCCGTGGCGTCACGGTCAGCTTGAGGACCGTTCTCTCCATGCGTCGGTCACCGCCTCGACGCGGGATTGTGAAACGAAGGATGACCAAGATGGATGCCATCACCGGAGAATCGTTGCAGGCCAAGCATTGCGTCCCCTGCGAAGGGGGCGTTCCCAAGCTGAGCTCCGCGGAGATCGACCACCATCTGGCCGCGCTGCCCGGGTGGCAGTTCCTGCCGGAACCGGACCGCATTCGCAAGGAATGGACGGCCAAGCACTTTCGGGCCGGTATGGCCTTTTTGAATCTCGTGGCCGAACTGGCCGAGCAGGAAGGGCACCATCCAGATGTTCACATCACCGGGTATCGCCGCGTGGCGATCGAAATCTGGACGCATGCGATCACGGGGTTGTCCGAAAACGATTTCATCCTCGCAGCCAAGGTCGACGCCTTGCCAATTGCTGTTAAGTGATTACCGGGAAATGGGTTGCGGCCAGTGTTGCACTCGCGGCGGACCTTGCCGTTGGTACTTGAACTGCCTGTGGCGGGGCGGCGATCGCGAAAAGTGCCCCAAAATCCTCAAGGGGGTGGGGTGGTTTTTGCTCCGGAACGACCGATATGATCAGTGAAGATCTTCGCTGCGTGGAGACTGGGAGTCACCGAACTACGCGGTTCCGCGCCGCGTGATTCAACGGCTTTTGCGTTGCCAGCGTAGGAATTGGCATAGTGCGGTTGAGACACAGTTTGGGTAGCAGGCTGCTCTGGACACATTCGTTGGGCCAACGTCGAGTGTGCCGTGAAGCGGTGAGAGAAGCGCCGTTAGGGCGAGGGACTTACAAGCGAGATTGGTCCAGCCGGGAGTAACCCTCCTGGCGGCTCGGAAAGCACTGTCCTATGGCCGTCGTGTTGATTCCGCTGGCCGGAGGTTCCCCGGTGAAGATTGATCGGCCGATCCTGCTGATTGGTCGCGCTCCGGACTGCGACGTCGTCATTCTCAACAGTCGCAAGGTGTCTCGGAAGCACTGCATTCTCGCGTTGATTGGCAATCGCTTCGTGGTGCGGGATCTGGCCAGCATGAATGGCGTCCGCGTGAACGATGTGCTGGTGGCCAAAGAGGCCTCCATGGGCGTCGGGGATGTGCTGACCGTGGGTGACTTTGCTTATCGGATCGCTGTGCAGGACTTGGCCCGAGTGTCCCGGACGCCGGCCGACGAGTTGTCGCGAACCCAACGAGAGACTCCCCCCGTGGTGCCCATCAATCAGGGCCCGCTCGTCAGCGGCGAGTTTCCCGTGCCGCTGGACGAACGCGGGTTGCCGTACGGATATGGCAGTGGTCGTGTCCGTCGCCCGACCGACAGCGATTCCCATGTGGAACTGGTCCATTAGGTTGCGAGGTTGGCTCCCGTGGGTTTGAGAAACATGTCGCTTGAAAATCATCGACGTGTGGTCAGCCTGGCGGTGTTTGGGGACGAGGCCGTGCCGCGGAGCGGGTTCTCAGTGTGCCGATCGCCACGACCAGGATGCCAAACGAGGCCACTGCCAAGCTGACGCGGTGAGCGGTTGCCACCGCGAGATAGGCACCATGCTTGTCGGGCGAAATCAGTTCTCCCAGCGGGGCGGGGAGTTCTGCAGCGGTCCACTGATTGGCGGCATAGCTGCCGGTTCCCGCCAGGAACGCACAGGTCAGGGTCGTGGCTGCCACGGCCAGCAATGGCAGATAAAGCTGCCGCCCCGATCGTGCCGGGGCTGAACCCAATGTCGCCGTGGCGCTCAGTAGGCCGCCGCCGGCAAGTCCCCAGGCACATCCGAGGAACAGGCCCCACAGCAGACCCAAAACGGTGGCTTGCTGCAGCCCCAGCAAGGTGGGCCCGGCCGTGAAGTATTCCGGACACGTGGCAACCGTCGCCGCAGCAAGGGTCAAGGCCACGACGACCGCCATCGCCAACGTGGCGAGGGTGATGTGGGTGGCGTTATCGGCCCGTGAAATTGCGGAGGCGGTCGGCGTTGATGGCAGTGGAGGCTGCAACGCTGGCTGGGGAGAATTCGTTGCAGCGACGGCATCCGGTTCCGTCATGGGCACACGCATCCTTCAGGCGGAGCGACGGGCAATGGTCACGGGCGATCAGCCCGCAAACTGGTATTTAGCAAGTTGTGTGCTGTCCGCGCAAGCGAGACATGGTTCACTCCGCTTTTTTTCGCGTCGTCTTCTTTTTTGCCGCGGGCTTGTTACCCAGCGCGGTAGCCACAGATTCCAGGAGGGCATCCATCGCAAACGGTTTGCGCAGATAATCAACCACGCCGAGCATTTCTGCATAAGCCTTATGACGCCCCCCTTCGTTGGCCGTGATCATGATGACCTTGGGGGGGTGGTCGAGTGTCTTGAGATATTCGAGGATGGGGAAGCCCCCCATTTTGGGCATCATCATGTCGGTGATGATGAGGTCTGGCTTTTGCTGTTCGATCAGCGGCCGACCTTCAATCCCGTTGGCGGCCGCGATCACCTGATAGCCGGCCGCACCGAGGACGGTCTGCAGGGTCTGTGAGATTTCGCGGTCGTCTTCAATGAGCAGGATTCTGGCGGCGGCCATGGAGGTTTGCCTTTGGGTCGGCGGAGGTTCGGGTGGGGCCTGGTTCAACGGCGCACCGCGGCAGGTGTCAATCGTCGGTTGCGTGGCAGTGCCGCTGGTGCGCGGCTGGCTTCGTGCGTCTCTCTAAGGCACAGCATAAACCATCGGCGCGGCGAGGCCAGTGCTCCCGGCCAGCATCGAATTTTACCGCACATGACATACACTGGCGTGACGCGAAACCCGGTTTGTCAGCCGAGTCCTGCCGGACGCCACATGGGACGGGCGGCCGCTGAGTTGGCGGTTGCCGACAGCGACTGAGGGCATCGGCCGACCTGAGACACACGCCTTGTAACTACGCCAAGAGAAAGGCCAAGCCATGACGGGCTACACCGTACACACCGGGTCCTCCGAGCAGTTCGCGGACGGGTGGGACCGCATTTTCTCCGGGCCGGGGAAGTCCGCCGGTGGCGGCGCAAAGTCCTCTCAGCCAGCCGC
>JBGSIP010000779.1:0-10081 GCA_041742495.1 Planctomycetaceae bacterium | reverse complement strand
GCGTTGCTGCTGCTGACCGGCCTCGTCTGGCAAGCAGTGCACCTGCCCAGTGCCGCTGGTGACGAGCCCTATGCGGCCCTGCGCGAAACCATGGTGCGGACGGCACTGGTGGGCGAAGGGCTGACCAACGAGCGCGTGCTGGACGCCATGCAAGCGGTGCCCCGACACGAGTTTGTCCCCGCCGCCCAACGCCCCCGGGCCTATTTTGACGAAGCCTTGCCCATCGGCTTTCAGCAGACCATCTCACCGCCGTTCATTGTCGGCTACATGACCGAAATGATCGACCCGCAGCCAGAAGACCGTGTGCTGGAGATCGGCACGGGGAGCGGATACCAGGCCGCCGTCCTCGCGCAACTGGCGAAAGAGGTCTACACCATTGAAATCGTCGAACCGCTGGGCAACCGCGCGCAGGTGACGCTATCGCACCTCAACTACAACAACGTGCGTGTCCGTATTGGCGATGGCTACCAGGGGTGGGCCGAACACGCGCCGTTCGACAAAATCATTGTCACCTGCTCTCCCGAGGCGGTGCCGCAGCCCCTGATTGACCAGCTCAAAGAGGGCGGCCGGATGATCATCCCCGTCGGTCTGCGCTATCAACAGGTGTTTCATTTGCTGACCAAGAAGAACGGCGCACTGGTCGAAGAACGCCTGATTCCCACGCTGTTTGTCCCGATGACGGGGGTCTCCGAAAAAAATCGCCAGATCCTCCCCGATCCGCTCAACCCCCAACTCGTCAACGGCAGCTTTGAGCTCGACGAGAACGCGGACGGTCTCGCCGACGGATGGCATTATCAGCGCCGCTGCGAAATCGTCGCCTACGACGCGCCCGCCGTGGTCGAGCCAGCCTCCGCCAATCCCGCCACCCATTACTTGCAGATTGCCAATCAGGAGTCCGGCCGCCCTGCTCACGTGTTGCAAGGGTTCCCCGTCGACGGGCGACGCATCGATGCGGTTCGCATTGATCTGACCGCCCGGGCCACCCAACTGACTCCTGGCTCACAGTCTTACGAAGTTCCCGGCGTACTGGTCCACTTTTACGATTCCGTCCGACGCCCTCTGCCGGCCGCCGAACACAAACCGTTCACCGTCTCGGCCGACTGGACCCCGCTGGAATTGGTGTTTGCCGTGCCCGCCGAAGCGCGCGAAGCGATTGTGCAAATCGGCCTGAATGGGGGAACCGGGGAACTGGCGATTGACAATCTTGCTCTGAAAAAGCGCCTGCGCACGACCGCCAACCCTTAGTGTTCATGGTGGACTATACGCCGTCCTGCCGAGAGTCACACTGTCTGCCTGAAAGCGAACTTCGTGCCCGCGACCGCTTATCGATTTCCCGCCCGCTGTCAGTTGGAGTTGCACGGCCGCGATCGTGCCACGTTTCTGCATGGTTTTTGCACGCAGGACATCAAACGCCTCCAGCCTGGCCAAGGGGGTGAGGCGTTTGTCACCAGCATCAAAGGGCGCGTCCTTGCCCACATCGCCGTCTCATGTCACGCCGATCAGCTGTCCATTTCGGCGGTCGCCGGAACCGCAGAGCGGTTGATTCCCCACCTGGATCGCTATGTGATTACCGAGCAGGTCCGGTTTGTGGATCGCTCGCAGGAATTGACGACGTGGCATCTCTGGGGCACGGCGGGATCACTGGAGGGCGCCGCGCTGGAGCTGGGCATTCCGGCGCTCGATACCCCCTTGGCCGCGCTCGCGACACAGCCACCCGGCTCCCATGTGGCCACGGAATGGAATGCGATTCCGTTCCTGCTGCGCAGGCACGCTTGGTATCACGGCCCCGGATGGGAACTGGTGGCTCCCGCGGCGGCAGCCACAGAACTGGAGGCTGAACTCGCCCGGCACGGACAGGAATTCTTGACGGCCTCCGCGTACGAGTTTCTGCGGATTCACTCGGGTTACCCGACCTACGGCCGCGACATCACCGATGAGCGATTGGCACAGGAAGTCGACCGCACGGCGCAGGCGATTTCGTTTCACAAAGGCTGTTATCTGGGACAGGAACCAATCGCACGTATTGATGCGTTGGGTCACGTGAATCGGCTGCTCACACGGCTCAGCACACCCGCGGGCTATTCCCCAGCGACTCAGGTTCCGCCGGACGGCACCGAGTTGTGGCCCGCCGAGGCCGACTCCGAAACTCCCATTGGGTTCATCACTTCGGCCGCCGCAGATCCGGCAGGACGCGAGGTCGCAGCCCTCGCCTACGTGCGCACACAAGCCAGATCTCCCGGTGCGCTGCTCACTGCCCGCTGGAAAACCGAGTGGGACAATTTGTCGCTGCCGCTGCAGGTCGCCACCGCCACTGACTCGCCAGCCCCGTAGCCGGACCTCACCCCGTGGCCATCGCTGGCCCTGCCATCGCGACCGGTGTTCAGGTCTGATTTTCGTTGTCAGGCTGCCGCAGTACAGGCTGACCGGCTCGTTCGCGAGCATCGCATTTCATTCATCGCAGGGGCAGCGAGGGTTGCAAGCCTCCAATCGGCCGCGATACTCGAATTGCAGGGCTATTCTTGGCGCGGCGGAGAATGTTTCGATCCGTGATCAGTTCCCGTCTCCATCGCGATTCCATGCCCCTATTCCACTGTCCCAGAGGACTGCGATGAAGTCTCCGATTCGAGTTGCTGTCACCGGTGCCGCCGGCCAGATTGGTTACGCCACGATCTTTCGCCTGGCGTCGGGCGAAGTGTTCGGCCCCGATCAGCCCGTGATTCTGCACCTCATCGAACTGCCGCAGGCGATGGGCGCACTCGATGGCGTCGAGATGGAACTCGATGACTGTGCATTCCCCACGCTGGCTGGTGTGGTCAAAAACAGCAGCGACAACCTGGAAAAAGGGTTCGCGGGCTGCCACTGGGTGCTGTGCGTCGGCAGCGTCCCCCGCAAGGCAGGCATGGAACGCAGCGACCTGGTGCGGGTCAACGGCCCCATCTTCACCAGCACGGGCAAGGCCATCGCCGCCGCCGCGGATCCGAGCGTCCGCGTGCTCGTGGTGGGAAATCCCTGCAACACCAACTGCCTCATCGCCATGGCCAATGCCCCATCGGTCCCCCGCGACCGCTGGTATGCGATGACCAGGCTGGATCAAAATCGGGCGGTCACCCAAATTGCCAAGAAGGCCAGCGTACCAGTCGCCGCGGTCAGCAATCTGGACATCTGGGGCAACCACTCCACCACCCAGTACCCAGACTTCTTCAATGCCAAGGTCAACGGTCGCCCCGTGACCGACGTCATTGGCCATCATGCGTGGCTCAAGCAGGACTTCATTGAGACGGTGCAAAAACGTGGTGCCGCTGTGATCGCTGCTCGCGGTGCCTCCAGCGCGGCCTCAGCCGCGAATGCCGCTCTCGACACCGTGAAATGTGTCGTTCGGCCGACAGAGGCAGGGCATACCTTCAGCGCCGCCGTCTGCAGTGACGGCAGCTATGGCATCGACGAAGGGCTGATTTTCGGCTTCCCTCTCACCAGTGACGGCAAGAGCTGGAAGATTGCCCAGGGCCGCAGTCACAACGAGTTTGCCAAAGAAAAAATCCAGCTCACCCTGCAGGAACTGCGGGACGAACGGGACGCGGTGAAGGATCTGCTGCCATAGGCTCGCCTGACGAACTCAATTTCCGCGCCTGACGAAGCCACTGCAGCACCGTGCTGCAGTGGCTCTTCGCCGATTGTCCAACACCGACGGCATCTGCATTGTTGACCGCATTTTGTCGCGGAAATCAGCGTGTTTCCGCCTGAACCTTCACTCGCAGCGGCACTCATGACGGCGGATTCGGGTTCCTCTTCGTCTTCGCACATCTGGCATCCCTTCACCCAGATGCAAGGCTTTGCCGCGGAAGACCCCCCATTTATTGCGTCTGCGGAAGGCTTCGAACTGATTGACGTCGACGGGCGTCGCTATCTGGACGGCATTTCGTCCCTGTGGTGCAACGTACACGGCCATCGTGTGCCCGAGATCGATGCGGCGATTCGCGCGCAGCTCGACAAAGTCGCCCATACCACGCTGCTGGGGCTCTCGCATATGGCCGCCGAGGAACTGGCCGAGCGATTGACGTCCATCGTCCCCCCCGGATTGACCCGTGTGTTTTATTCCGACGCCGGTGCGACGGCTGTGGAGGCGGCTCTCAAAATCGCCGTGCAGTATTACGCCCAACGGTCGCGTAACCTTCCGGAGCACCGCACCACCTTCGTGCGCCTGGCCGAGTCCTACCACGGCGATACCGTCGGCGCCATGAGCGTGGGACTTCTGGAAGCCTTTCACGATCCATTCCGCCGCTTGCTATTTCCGACGCTCACTGTCCCCTCACCCGGCATTTATCGGCACGGTTGCGCCTCCCCGGCCCGCTGGCACCAACACTGTGTCGACGCGCTGGCCGAAACGCTGGAACAGCACGCCAGCGCAGTGGCTGCGGTGATTCTTGAACCCGTGGTTCAAGGTGCTGCTGGCATTCTGGTGCAGCCTCCCGGATATGTTCGTGCTGTGTACGAATTGACGCGCCGCCACGATGTGCTGCTGATCGCGGACGAAGTCGCCGTTGGTTTTGGACGCACCGGCCGCCTGTTTGCCTGCGAACACGACGGCGTTTCACCGGATCTGATGTGCCTGGCGAAAGGATTATCCGGCGGCTACCTGCCGCTGGCGGCCACCCTCGCGACAGACCAGATTTATGCCGCGTTTTTGGGCGACTATGCCGAACGCCGGCATTTTTCTCACGGCCACACATTCACGGGCAACCCTCTGGCCTGCGCAGCCGCTATCGCCAGTCTCGACCGCTTTGAATCGGCGCAGGTTCTCGCGAACGCGCAGCGCATTGAGCAACAACTGCGTGATGAACTGGCTCCGCTGCTGTCCCATCCCCACGTGGGCGAGATTCGCCAACAGGGCACCATGGTGGGCATCGAACTGGTGCAGAACCGAGCCGACAAACTCGGCTTTGCCACCGGTGAGCGGATGGGCCATCGCGTGACACTGGCGGCCCGAGAGCGCGGGGTCATTATCCGCCCACTGGGAAACGTGGTGGTCCTGATGCCTGCCCCCGCCATGGACGCCGCGAACGTCCGTCGGTTGACGTCGGTCACGCAGGCGGCGATCGCCGCTGTGCTGCCCCCGCAGCCACAGTGATCACTGGCTGACGCCACCAGGTTTCTCGTCCAAGCCGGGCGTGACTCATCAGATCCCCAACATCAATCCGGGCGACCACCTCGCGACCGAATTGTCCCCCACTATTTGTCGCGCCGCGCATCGTCTTCCAGCGGAGGCGGGCCATAGATCGCCTCATTCACGGCCACATCGCTCAAACGAAACAGCAATATCGAGTACCCCACGTGAGCATCCGGCTCACGCTGCCGCAGGTATGCCATGAGGCGACCAGCAGCCAGCAACTGACGACGCATGAACAGCTGACCGAGAGGATGTTCGGGATCTTGCACGACGGCCAAAATCTGCTCTGGCGGCATTGTTGCCCGCAGGGCCCGAAAACCTTCACCGATTTCCCGATAGTCGCGTTCTGTTTCCTCTGTCCATCGCGGCGAGTTGGGGTGATACGCCCCCTGCAGGCTCGTTGCGCTGATGCAGAACCAACCGCCCCGCAATTGCGCCATAAACTGGGGATCGGCACGAATTCCCACAGGAATTCCGATCGCCTCAATCCCGTAGGCAACCGGAAGGTCCACCCCAAAATACGACAAGTAAACTGGCGTCCCCCGCGGCACGGTGGTCTTCAGCCAGTCGGACAGGGCCGGTAGATCCTGCCCCCAGTCGAGTGAACTGTCCGTTACGATTCGATACGCCCGATCGCGGCGCACGAAGAGATTGAAATAGGACAGGTAGTCCGGATGCGTGCGGCAGATCGCCAAACCGATTCCCGCGCAGCACACGGCCAAGACCAGACGCAGCACCAGCGATGCACCGGGCCACAGGCAGATCGCGGCTCCACTCAAGATGTAGGCCGGCGGATAGACAGGGAAGGCGTGTCGCTGGCCGATGTTGAGCGTGCTCCCCATCAACAGCGGCCAAATGCAGATCCAGATGACCAACAGCGGCATCGCAGCCAGCAGCAGTGACTCGGTTCCGGTCGCTGCCGGGCGCGTTCGATCACGAATGACCGCCCAGCAGCCCAGCAGGGTCAGTCCCATCAACGGCAACGTCGACTTGATGGCCACAACCACAGGAAAAAAGGTCCACCAGCCCCGGTCGGACAATTCGCCGGCAAAATACGCGGGACGAGTGGCATTGTTCGCCACAAAACTTGCGCCGTACAGATAGGGCTCGGGGAGGAAGCGGACCCGCGCCATTTCCCGCAGCATGGCTGCCGCCGACGGGCTCTTGCCAGCGAGGGTCGCCAGATCCTCGGCCAGTGTTTCTGGTTTGAGATATCGGTATTCCACCCCCTCGGGCGCCGCGCGGTATCGAAATCCATACGCTCCCCAGACAGCACTCCACGCCACGCAGCCGCTCACCACGAAAACCCCCGCCCAGCACGATAGTTGCTTCCACTTTGAGTGGATCTGGAACTGACCGCGACGCGGCAACTGCACAGCCAGGGGCTGACCGGTCCACAACCGGATTCCCACCAGCATGGCCGCGCAGGGCAAAATGATCACCGCGGATGTCTTGGACAGAAACAAGCCGGCGATCGACAGGCTGCAAGCGAGCACATTGATCCAAGACAGCACTTGCAGTGTTCGCCAGACCCGCCACATGGACAGTGTGAAAAAGAACGTCAGACAGACGTCGGCTGTCATCAGGGGACCATGAGCGAGCAAGGTGGGAGATCCTGCACAAAGAGCCAGTGAAAGGAGCCCCCCCGCCGCGCCGAAGATCTCGCGTGACCAGCACCACACGACGAGGCACAACCCCACGCTGAAAATCATGGCGGACACACGGCCGGCGAAAATCAGCCGCCGGGAATCATTGCCCTGGTCATAAATGAAAGACGGGCCAAGCTTCCAGATCTCCGCGTAATTCCAATCCCGATCAGGCGCTGGAAATTTGGCTCCCACGGCGAGTGCAGCCAGTCCGTACACCCGCTGAGGCAAATTTCCGTTTTCGGGATTCAGGCGATAGTCGTTTCGCAGCCAATAGCTGGTGCCTGCCGTGATATACGCCACCTCGTCGTAAGTCAGCGACTTGTGGCGCACACTTTCCAGCGCCAGCCCGATATGCAATACCAGCAACACGACTGGCAGCCACGACAAAACAGTCTGCCAGCGCCGGGACGGCCGATCCACGGGCGGACTCGATGACATCGCTTGCTCAGAGTGGACGGGACGATTGATCATACGGATTCAAATTTGACGCGGAGGCGGGGAGTGACGCATGCGGATGTCGACGCGTGTCGATGGCGACCAGTTCGCCTGACTCAGCAGGCACCGAGCATGGCCGTCCACAGGCCCACAAAATAGCACCGACCAGCGGCAAACTCTCGGTCCGAACGCGTGGCGTCTCAGAATGTCCCCGCATACGAATTTCCTGAGTGTTCATCGCAAACTATTGACGAGAATCCGGCGACCGTTTGTCTCGCGTCTGGTGACATCGTACTTTCGTGCGTGGTGCTGACTCCCCAATTATCCAAAGCTCCGTGACCCGCAACTTCTCTGCGGATCGGCGTTTTGTTCTTTACCCGCCGCCGGAAAATCTGACCCATCATGCTGAGAGCGCAGTTTCTGGAGCATGCCCGCCATGAGTGCGAACACTGGTGGTTTACCGCACGTCGCGAAATCCTGCTGGCCCTGATCGCCAAAATCCTTCCGGCAGGCGGGAAACTCCTCGAAGTGGGATGCGGCACGGGCGGAAATCTCGCCGCGTTTGTGCGGCACTACGAATGTCTGGGAATTGACCCCTCCGCGGACGCCATTGAAATTGCGCGCGAGCAGTTTCCCGACCTGAACGTGCGACAAGGCTTCGCTCCGCAAGATTGCGAAGCCGAATTGCGTTCCGCAGATCTCGTTCTCTTGCTGGACGTCCTAGAGCACGTGCCCGACGATGCGTGGCTGCTGGGACAACTGGTTTCGCAGATGAAGCCCGGCGCTCACATTTTGATCACCGTTCCTGCGGACCTCTCGTTGTGGAGTATGCACGACGTATCTCATGGGCATTTTCGTCGATATGACCGCGCCCTGCTGCAGCGCGCCTGGTCTTCACTCCCCGTTGCCGTGCACTTGCTCGCGCCTTTCAACTCACGCCTGTACCCGATTGTTTCTGGCGTGCGATGGTGGAACCGGCTACGAGGGACATCGTCAGGGGATCACGGAACCGACTTGAAAGTTCCGGCGAGTCCCATCAATCGCCTGCTGCATTCCGTGTTTGCGGGAGAAAAATCGCGACTGTTGTCTGCGATGGACGGCTCTGCACGTCCGGCCACCCGCGGAGTCAGTCTCGTGGCGCTGTTGCAGACCACGGAGGAAAAAATTCCCTCCACTGTGACTGCCGCTGCTCCCTACCAACCAGTTCCCGGCGAGGAACACCTGCCAACGGAATCCATCATCGCGCCCTTGATCGAGCGCTCGAATTTCCGGCCCGTTCCTCGTCCAACAGCCACCTATCGGGCCGTTAGCCAGACACAGGGCGATGCCTCAACCACTATCGTCGTACCGTGTTACAACGAATCGAAGCGGTTGAAGCAGCAGGACTTCCTGTCGTTTCTGGAGACAAACGCGACGACACAGTTGCTGTTCGTGGACGATGGCAGTGCGGACTCAACTCTCGCATCGCTGGAGAGTCTGCGTCAGAAGAATCCGTCGCGCATCGCCGTGGCCCGGCTGGTCGAGAATTCCGGGAAAGGCGAAGCGGTTCGCCATGGAATTCAACTGGCGATTGCCCAAGGGGCCGGCGTGGTTGGTTTTATGGACGCCGACCTCGCCACGCCGTTGTCTGAATTCTCCCGGCTCCAGGCCGCGCTGCAGGCAAATCCTCAGATCGCATTGGCCATGGGATCTCGAGTCCGGCTACTGGGCCGCGATATTCAACGCGCGACGATGCGGCACTACTGCGGTCGCGCCGCGGCCACGCTCATCTCCTGGCAGATCGATCTGCCCGTTTACGACACGCAATGTGGAGCCAAGCTGTTTCGCGTCGACAATGTGGCGCGCCAGGTCTTCGCCGAGCCGTTCTGCGTCCGCTGGCTGTTTGATGTGGAGATCTTGATTCGTTACATGCTGGCACGACACTCCCTGACGAATCGAAACGGTTCCGCTCTGGGCATCGTCGAGGTTCCCCTCGAGACCTGGCATGACGTCAGTGGGTCCAAAGTCCGTGCCGCAGATTTCGGGCTCGCCCTCCGGGAATTGTGGCGACTGCGTCGGCTGTATGGACGAAGTCTCAAGGCCCGGCGACGCGCACCGGGGCAAGCGGAGTCCCCGCGACCCACCGCGCAGCCCGAGATTTTCGTGGCAACACACCAGGCAACTGGCCCCTCGTCCTGACCGGCGGCCAACAGCCGCGCCAGGGAGCTGCGGAAATGCGCGGCTCACTGGCAGAAGGTGAGCGGCCCTGGGAGTCCCGCCGTGACTCACGGCCGTAACACGCACGGCAGGAAAACCGAGTGCCATTTGGCAGTGGGATTCGGACGACCGGCGAGTGGACGGAGAACAGCGGCACGCAGTTTTTGGCCCGTTGCGTGGCTTCTGCGACTGATCCACGTGACAAGCACACAGGCGGGAGAAAAAATCAAAACGCCCCGAGCGGCTGTCGACCCCTGCAATCACAACCACCATTGGAGTAGCAGTGGCACTGCCCAGTCATGATCTCACATCACAAAACAGGGTCTTGGCGAAGCCCGTGGCACTCGTGTGTGCTTCAGGTTGTCGCCATTGATCGAGCCGCCAGATGATTCAGCGACGCGCAAAAAAAATCCTTCCTGACCGAAGTCAGGAAGGAAGAAAGATCTGGCAATGACCTACTTTCGCACTTGTGGGCACTATCATCGGCTACAAGAGTTTAACGGTCGTGTTCGGAATGGGAACGCGTGGGACCCCTTGTATATGATCACCAGAATGCACCTGACCGGCGGTAAGGCCGATCAGGCGATTTATTGCATTGGCAATTAGCAAGCGTGATATCTGATTTGAGCAGTCATGG
>JBGSIP010000778.1:0-1616 GCA_041742495.1 Planctomycetaceae bacterium | reverse complement strand
GATCGGTTTCAATCGGCCGGCAAGGGGCCCCGGGTGCGACGCCGCGCACGGTCGTGCTGGCCACGGCGGATACGCTCGTGAGTCCGGGCGAGTGGACCACGGTGCGGGTGCGGTGCACAGGTGAAGAACTCGCAGTGCAGGTCGGTCCCAACGTGGTCAGAGCCGCCGACAAGGAACTGAGCGGAAAGAAGAACACGCTGGCGTTGCTCGCGAATGGCCCGGAAACCGGGTTTCGGCAGCTCGTCGTCAAGCCAATTGGCGACTGACGTTGCCCCCGCGCGGGCCAGCCATCGACCTTCGTGATCGAGTGTGGGGGGACGTGTTGTGGTGATGAGCGGTCTGCGCAGGCCCTGAGAATTTCCTTCTGGATGCTCAAAAATAGGCTTTGACGGCATCTCAGCGCAGGGATATTTTGAAGCAGTATTGATCGCAATTTGAATTCCGTGGCACCGGACCTGCGCAGGGAAAGCACATGGTCGTGTCCGGCGCTCTCGCCAAGCGGGAGCGCGGCGGAAAGCGGATCTGTGGACCCTCACGGAGGAAACCGATGCCCGTGCCGTTGATGACCCGTCGAGTTCCCGATCCGCTTGCCGAGCAGATTGCCGCTGAGATCAAAGCCCGCACCGGCGGGCGTGTCAGCGAATTGCAGGTGGCGCCCGCCTCGGAGGGTTACCGACTCACCGGCAAGTGCCCGACGTACTACTCCAAGCAGTTGGCGACCCATGCCGCCATGGGGCTTGCGCCCGATCTGCATGTCGACAACGACATCGAAGTCGACTAGCGCTTCGCCTGTCGTTGCGTTTGCCCATCCTCGGATTCACCTGTCCAGGCGGGACTCGTTCCAGCGGTCTGTCCATCGCGATGTGCTGGCCTCTGTCGTGGCAACGTGAACATGGTGTCCAACAACTGAGTCTTTCTCTGTGACTCTGTGCCTCCGTGAGAACCAACAAGGAGCCAAAGAGAAGGATCGCGCGGACTCTGCATTCAACGTTGGTTTTTGGCGACCTCTTGAACCGAGCCGTTCGCAACAGGACACATGATCTCACGGAGCCACGGAGATGTTTGAGAAGCCTCGCTCACACGGCGTGGGGGGCTGACTCACTCAGCGACCCGATGGCGTCAGGCGGTGCCTGTCGCGAAGCGCACTGCCGGCCTCGAGACGCTACCTGCCGACCCCGCGAAGCTTCTTGGTGGCCCCAAGCGTCGCTCGCACCCCATGTGTGAACTGCAGATCCCGGCAGCCAACCCTTGGGGCCAAGGCGAGATCTGGTAGACACTTCCGCCCAGCAGAGATAGACTGATCAATGGGCTTTGATGCTGCGTGGGCTCCGCTCCAGCCCCTACCCCGCTCGTGAGGGGATTCCCGTGAGATTCGATAAGGATTCAACAATGTCTGAGTTTGCGCCATCGTCGCGCCGCGATTTCCTGAAGACCAGCGGCACCACCGCCGCGGCGATCGCCGCCGTCACTCATCTCTCCTCTGCTGGCACGGCCCGCGCTGCGGCCCCCGGCGATCGATTGAGAATTGGATTTATCGGCCCCGGTGGTCGCGGCTTTGGAGCCCACGTGAAGTCGCTGGCGGCGTTGCGCAATGAAGGTGCCAAGATCGATCTGGT
>JBGSIP010000777.1:0-2242 GCA_041742495.1 Planctomycetaceae bacterium | reverse complement strand
GGACGTGATGAAGACGGCCGTGGGCTGAAGGTCGACGACCAGTGCGAAGTCCTGAGCGCCATCGAGGGTGGGATCGCCATCGATGGGATTGCCCGCCGCGTCGGTGATGCCCGCGAAGCCAGGCTGCGGCCGCCTCGCGATCAGAACGTACCGGCCTTCTGGAAGGCCAGGGGCGAAGGTGAGGTCGATCCGGCCGGTGTAGGGATCGCTCGGCACCACACGGGCGGTGGTCGAGACGAAATTGGCGCCGATGATGAAGCTGGAGTAGTCGAAGTCGGCCGCCGTGCCCGTGCCGCCGATGGCGTTGTCCGAGCCCAGGTTGAGCAGCGTGTAATTGCTGATGTTATTCGCCGAGGTGGGATCGAGCGCAGGTAGGGATCTCTGCACCGGTACCACCAGGGGATTGAAGGGGTCGGTGGGCAGAATGGAATCCACCACGTCGAGCGAGAGGTTCGTCAGCGACGAGAGCTGGGTGCCATTGGCCACGGAGCTGGTAATCGCCGGCCTGGTCGTGTCGATCCGGAACGACCGGTCGATTCGCGTGGAAAGACCCGGAAGCGGAGGTGCGTCCGACTCGCCGACCACGATGATTCTCACGGTGTGGAATCCATCTGGAAGATCAGCGGGCGCACGGAAGGAGAAGTTGCCCTGGGAGTCCGTGGTCGTTATGACGTCATAGTTGCCTGAGAAGCCCCGGCCGCCAGGGCCTTGCTGCAGGGTGAACGTTCCGTTGTGGAGGGCGTTGAACTCGGCGACGACGGTGAGGCCGCCAATGGCGCCCGGGAAGTTGGAGATGACCTTCCCGGTGATTTGCGGGCGGGTGACGTTTGTGTTCTGGTCGCCTGGTATGCCGGAGTCGAAGGTCACGAAGGCGGACGGGCCGGAAGTGTCCAGTCGGACGAGGAACTGGAGGAAGCCGTCCGCGTCCTGGTTCTCCAGGGGCAGCGGCTTGCTGTCGCCGGAGGGGAACAGGGTGTTCCGGTTGTTCACGTCCAGGCTGGCGCTTGTCTTGAACTCGCCGTCGAGCTGATTGCCCGCCACGTCCGTGACCTGATACCTGATGCCCAGCACAAGGGGAGTGTAGTTCACCACTCCTCCACCAGTGGTGATGCCGAGCTGCGCATCGGTTAGGCCGGAGATGTCCATGAACGCCCGATCGCCGATTGGGTCGTAAGTGACTACCAAACCCGGCAGCCCCGACAGATCCTCGTAACCGCCCGGAATCTGTTTGAGCAGGTTGAAGTTGTTCCTGTTCACGGTCGCCGGGTCGAGCGGCTTCGAGAACCGGATCTCGATCTGCTGGCGGTTGAATAGAGTGCCAATGACCTTGGGATTGGGCGTGAGGATGCCCGATGTCTGGTTCAGCCCGACGTCGAGGACCTGGGGCGGCTGGAGAACCACGTTGGGAATGGTCTGGAGGAAACCGTCGTTGTCCGTGTCCTCATCGGGCAGGGGCTTGCGGTCGCCGGACGGGAACACTGGGCCTTGAGGACGGCTGGCGAATTCACCATCGAGGTGATTGCCCACGAGGTCGGTGACCGCGTCCGAGACGCCCAGGACGTATGTACCGGAGGGCAGATCCTTCTGCAGCATGCCCGTCAGGTCCATCCTCGCTCTGTTTGTTTGCGGGTCGTAGGTTACCGTGAGGGGGCCGATATCGTTGAGCCGGATGAATCCACCGGGAATCTGGCGGTACAGGCTGACGTTGGTGCGATTGATCAGGGAGGCTCGCATGGCCTCGCTGAACTGAATCTCGATAGTGCGGCCCACGAAGCTCGTGTTCGTGATCCAGGGGTTCGTCAAATCCTGAACCGCGAAATCAGCCGTGTACTCGATGAGAGGCCGCCCATCCGAGGAGATCACCGAGCCCGCCGACAGCGTGAAAGCGTACGAGCCGTTCCCCTTGACGCCCTGAGGCGTCGAGACGTCGATCGGGAACGAGAAGGTTGTCGGGTTCAGCACGCCTGCGGGCACCGCCACCGGGGTGCCCACGGTGACCACAACGCCTGGAGGTACCAGTGTGAACACGAGATCCGAGGCGTTGACGGTGGTCGGGTCGACCGGCCTGGAGAACGTGACCACAATCGCATTCGGCGTGGTGGTGAGATTCTGGCCCGAGACGGGCGTGGTCGTCAGCACGCGCAGGGTATCGATGGCCCCGATCGCCACGTCGGCTTGCACCAGCCCAAAGCCGCCCCGCGTGTCCCACTGCCCCGTGGCCGACCCATTCAGCGGGAGGGCG
>JBGSIP010000776.1:0-3909 GCA_041742495.1 Planctomycetaceae bacterium | reverse complement strand
CGGCAGCAGGTCAAACCGCTGCGGGCCGCCTTTTTGGGTCCTGCGTACAGCTTTACGCATTTGGCGTCCATCGAGCGGTTTGGCACGTCAGCCGATCTGGTGCCCGTCAATTCGATCGCCGCCGTGTTTGATGAAGTGAATCGCGGCCACGTCGATTTTGGGGTCGTCCCGATCGAGAACAGTACAGATGGACGCGTGGTCGACACGCTGGAGCAGTTCCAGCGGCTACCGCTGCAGATTTGTGGCGAAGTGCAGATCAGCGTCCACCACAACCTGCTGTCACGATCGCCGCGTAGCGAAATTACCGAGATCTACAGCAAGCCGCAGGCCCTGTCGCAGTGCCGGGAATGGCTGACGAGAAACTTTCCCGATGCCCGGTTGATCGACGTGACCAGCACGTCGACAGCCGCCCAACTGGCCCGGGACAAACCGGGGGCCGGTGCCGTGGCCAGCCGACAGGCGGCCATTCAGTATGGGCTCGACTTCGTTGCCGAGAACATCGAAGACAATCCACACAATGTCACCCGGTTTGCGGTCGTCGGCGATCAGCCCACTAGGCCGACGGGACGGGACCGCACCGCCTTGCTCCTGGAGATTCCGCATGCTCCGGGCTCGCTGGCGGATGCCCTGTCGGCATTCAAGCGTTCCAAAATCAACCTGACCTGGATTGAATCGTTCCCTCTGCGGGGTCCAGAATCCGGGTATTTGTTCTTTCTCTACTTTGAAGGCCATGCCAGCGATCCTGGCATCAAAAAAGCCTTGGCGGAGCTGGAACAAATGGCCGAACGGCTGCGACTGCTGGGGTCCTACCCCCGCAGCGAACCGAAGGGGTGACCGTGCTCCCAATCACCGCGACGGGAGGGTTCGCCGGGAGAACCTGCAGACAAAAGGGCAGGGGCAACTGACTGGGGCTTGCCTCACCAACGTCAGCGGTGGCTCCCCGGGAGAACCGGGCGGAATTCACTCCAACAATTGATCGACACGCCGCAGTCACGATTTTTCTGAAAGTCGATACACTGCACGCCACAGGATCTGGGCGTCGGCCAGGCAGTGATGGTGCCGTGCCGGGTAGCCAACGTTCCCTCGGCCGCGAGCCGGCACCGTGCGAGGGCCACTGGTGATTGGCAGTCCGGACAGGTTGCCTTAGCACCATTGAATGGCGACACACAGACAAGACAACAGAGCGACAAGACAACAGAGTGGCGAAGCGGACGGGAATGCGGGGTACCATTCACGGTGTTTCCGATTTCCCCGACGAACTAAGACAGCAGAGTTTGGTGACACAATCCTTGGCGAGACGGCCAACAGCGGAGTGAGTTTGTGATTATTGTCCTTCGCCCGGACTCCACGCCGGAACAGATTCAACACATTGAAGAGAAGATTTCCGAACTCGGATTCCGGACGGAAGTCAGCCGCGGCGTGCATCGCACGCTGATTGGCGTGATTGGCGACGAAGAACTCCTGCGCGAAGCCCCACTGAGGGCAATTCCGGGAGTGGAAGATGTCATGTCTGTGCTCAAGCCGTTCAAGCTCGCCTCGCGGGAATTCCAGGACCACGATTCGGTCATCGATCTGGGCTACGGAGTCAAGGTCGGCGGCGGCAACCTGATGATGATTGCTGGCCCCTGCTGCATCGAGGGGCATGAGTTGCTGCTGGGCATCGGGGAAGCGGTCAAGGCAGCGGGAGCCAACGTCCTCCGCGGCGGAGCTTTCAAACCACGGACCAGCCCGTATTCGTTCCAGGGCATGGGCGAGGAAGGACTCAAAATTCTGCAGGATGTCGGCCGCCGCTTGAATATTCCCACCGTCACGGAAGTCATGGACCCGCGGCAGGTTGAACTGTGCGATCGCTATTCCGACATCCTGCAGGTCGGCGCGCGCAACATGCAGAACTTCAACCTGCTCAGCGAAGTCGGCAAGTCGACCAAGCCGGTCCTGCTCAAGCGGGGCATGAGCGCCACTGTGACCGATCTACTGATGTCGGCCGAATACATCATCGCCAGCGGCAACAAGCAGGTCATTCTGTGCGAGCGGGGCATTCGCAGCTTCGACTCATCGACGCGCAATCTGTTCGATCTGTCGATGGTTCCCAATGTGAAGGGGCTGAGCCATCTGCCGGTGATTGTCGACCCCAGTCATGCCACCGGCCGGCCAGACCTGATTCCCTCGATGGCACTGGCGGGGATGGCCGCTGGCGCGGATGGGGTGCATATTGAAGTTCATAGCTGTCCCGAAATCGCCAAGAGTGATGGTCCGCAGGCTCTGCTGCCGCCGCAGTACGACCAGTTGATGCGCAAGATGCGGCAGCTGGCCGACCTGTTTGAACGCACGATCCCCGCTCCGCACGCCGTGTAGGGGTTTTGCTCCGCTGCCACGGCCGAGGCGGCGAAACCGATTTTGTCGCGACGCCCGCAGAGCAACAATCTTGATTGTTGGCAGCGGGCAGCCCGGTTCGCCGCTGTGGTGGACCTCACCCGTTGATTGTTTGACTCACGCTGGCAGGGAACGCACTCGACCTGCGCCAATTGCTCGACCCGTCGCGGCCGACTCCAGTCGACAGGCTGGTCGCCCACGGAACCGACTCACACAGAAAGCAGCCTCCGATGCGACCGTATCTTGTTGCCGGCAACTGGAAGATGAACACCGATCGCGCCAGCGGATCGGCTTTGGCCCGGGATGTTGTGGCCGCGGTCGGCGCCGGACAGGCGGGCGTCGGAGTGCTGGTGTGTCCGCCGTTCCCGTATCTGGCGGCGATTCACGACATCGTACAGGGATCGGGTGTGCAGGTCGGGGCACAGAATTGCTACTTCGAAGCTCCCGGGGCCTTTACGGGCGAAATCGCGGTCGGCATGTTGACAGACGTCGGTTGCTCCCATGTGATTCTGGGGCATAGCGAACGCCGCCACGTGCTGGGCGAGACCGACGCCGTGATCAACAAAAAGGTACATGCCGCCTTGGCCGGGGGCTTGCAGGTCATCCTCTGTGTGGGCGAACTGATCAGTGAACGACAGTCAAACCAGACCGAGCAAGTCCTGGATACGCAGATGGAAGGCGGACTGACTGGCATTTCCGCCGAGCAACTGGCCAAGGTGGTGATTGCCTACGAACCAGTCTGGGCGATCGGCACCGGGTTGACCGCGTCGCCAGAGCAGGCACAGGCTGCGCACCTCCATCTTCGCAATTGGCTACGGACCCGCTACACTGCCTCCGCTGCGGATGCGATGGTGATTCAGTACGGCGGCAGTGTCAAACCGGGGAATGCCAAAGAGTTGCTGTCTCAACCGGATGTCGACGGGGCACTGGTGGGAGGCGCGAGCCTGAAGGCCAGCGACTTCATCGGCATTGTGCAGGCTGCTCAGGCCCTCGCTTCGGCGTGAATTGGAGACCGCAGTATCGTTGGCCCATGGTCGGTCCGAGCGGATGCCCGGAGCGAACCGGGCCAGGCCTGAGGCTGGGTCGCCGCGGAGACGCGGACTCGGAAGTCGGCCAAGCAGTCAGAAGAAAAAACAGATGGATCGCCGGGCGCAGAGCCGCGGCAGCTATTTTGAGGAATCGGTGCGATGGAACTGTGGCTGGCATTTGGATCGCTGCTCCTGTTGTGCTTCGTCAGCTTTTTGCTGATCGTCATCGTGCTGCTCCAGCGCGGTCGCGGAGGGGGCTTGGCGGGAGCATTTGGCGGTGCCGGGGGGCAAAGCGCCTTGGGTGTGCGCGCCGGCGATGTGTTTACCCGCATCACCGTTGGCCTGGCCACTGTGTGGGTCATTCTGGCAGGACTCACCGGCTGGGCGATGCAGGCAGGTGCTTCCGCGAGCCGCTTTGAGGGGGCTCCTGAAGTCTCACCGGCCGACTCGGCCGCCGAACCGATCGACTCCAGCCTGCCCGGCAGCACCCCTGGCGCAACGCCTCCGG
>JBGSIP010000775.1:0-6342 GCA_041742495.1 Planctomycetaceae bacterium | reverse complement strand
GCGACGCGTCGATCTCCGTCACCACTCGCACGGGCTGGCCCGGAGCTGACGCGACGCGCACCTGCCGCGTGTCCAGCACGTATGCATCGGCACCCAGTTCGCGACGCACCAGGGCGAGTGCCTCGTGGATCGTTGCCGCGCGAAAGGTATGGAGGTCACTCATGGAACGTTGTCAACAACAAGCGGCCACCAAGGCAGCCGAGGAATGTGAACCGTGTCAGCCGCGTCGCACCACGAAGCAGAGTCAACGCGAAATCCCCATCGCAGATCGACCGTGCCGAACTACAAGTCCAAGAATCAAGTCAGCGCAGCTCATCAGCACTGCAACTCGCCTCATCACGCCGCACCGACCGGAGTCGGATTGCGACGGATGCTTTCGCCGCCGACGTGTCCGAGAGCCTCCACATTGGTATCGCGGGTCACTTCGTTCAGACTGATGACGGCCAAATTGGGGAAACTGGTGGTCGTGATGTGTTTGAGGCCCGCGCGAATCTGCGGCGGACACAGCACAACGGGAGGATGCCCGGCAGCCACCAGGTGCTCCAGTGGTTGAGCGAGCGCCTGCGTGATGGATTCACTGGTGGTTGGCGAAAGCTTGACAATCAGTCCGCGTTCGCTGAATTCAATGCCCCCGGCCAGCACGTCTTCGACCAGCGGGTCCAGCGTGACCACGTGCAGTGTCTGCGTCCCATCCCGGTACAGTTCGCAAATCGTGCGGGCCAGCGCGTGTCGGACATACTCGGTGAGCAGCGTGAGGTCTTTGGTCTTGTCGGCGTAGTTAGACAGTGCTTCGAGAATCGATTCCAGATCACGAATCGGCACCCGCTCATGCAGCAGGTTGCACAGAATTTTGTGCAACTGGGGCACTCGGAGCAGGTCGGGAATGACATCTTCGACCACCCGCGGCGAACGCTCCTTGAGATTATCCAGCAGTTCATGAACCTGCTGCCGGGAGAGCAGTTCCGAGCTATGCTGGCGGACCAGTTCGGTCAGATGGGTGACGATCACTGCGGCCGGGTCGACCACATTGAAGCCCAGCAGTTCTGCGCGATCCTTCAGTCCCGGATCGATCCACCAGGCTTGTCGATTGAAAGCGGGTTCGCGGGTGGGGATGCCGGGCACATTGCCGGTGGCAGCGCCCGAGTCGATGGCCAACAGCTTCGTGGGGTCCAGATCGGCCGTTGCAATCGGCACGCCACGCACTTTGAAGCGATACTGATTCGGCTTCAGCCGCATGTTATCCCGAATACGCACCTTGGGCAAAATCATTCCCAGTTCCTGGGCAATACGGTGTCTCACGCGTGTCACGCGATCCAGCAGGTCGCCTCCAGCACCCGGGTCCGCCAGCTTGATCAAGGACAGTCCCACTTCCAATTCCATCGGATCGACCTTGAGATGGTCCTCCGGTTTGGGATCGGGTTTGGGTGGCGTGGCCTGTTCGGTCGCTGCCTGCTCTTTCGCCGCCGCGACTTTCTTCACCTGACTCTGCAGCGACAACCCGATGAACACGCAGCCGATACTCAACGACAGCAGCGGCAGCCGGGGCAGACCCGTGAAGGAGAGTGTGACCAGAAACGCCGCCGCCAGATACATGGCCACCGGATGCCGAAACAGTTGCGTCACCACATCGCGCGGCAGGTTGCTGTCCACACTCGTTCGCGTGACGATCAGACCCGCAGCCAGCGAGATGAGAAACGCCGGAACCTGCGTGACCAGCCCGTCGCCAATTGTCAACTGGGTGAACACGATCGCTGCTTCGCTGAACGTCATGCCGTGATTGACCACGCCGACGTAGAAGCCACCCGCAATGTTGATGAGGGTGATCACAATGCCGGCGATGGCATCGCCGCGGACGAACTTGCTGGCCCCGTCCATCGCTCCATAGAAGTCGGCCGCCTGGGCCACTTCTTCGCGGCGAGCCTTCGCCTCGGGAGCGGTGATGATGCCTGCGTTCAAATCGGCATCAATGGCCATCTGCTTGCCGGGCATCCCGTCCAAAGCAAACCGGGCCGCAACTTCGCTGATACGTGTGGCCCCCTTGGTGATGACGAGAAACTGGATTGCCACGAGGATCACAAACAGAATCACACCAATCGTGGGAGAGCCCCCCGCGACAAACTCGCCGAAGGCCTCGATGACGCCCCCGGCGGCGGAAGTTCCGTGCTCGGCAGCATCGGTCAAAATCAGCCGGGTTGAGGCCACATTGAGCACCAGCCGGCTGAGCGTGGTGCCCAGCAGAATCGCCGGGAATACGCTGAATTCCAGCGGATTCCGCACGTGAATCGTGGTCAACAGGATGACCACGCCCAACGTGACGTTGGCGGAAATCAGAACGTCCATCACGATCGTCGGCAAAGGGGCGACAATCACGATGATGGACATCATGATGAGAGCAGGGAAAACGAGGCTCAGAAAGCGGGACAGTCCGCCTTCCTGGCCCGCAGCATGCGCCGGCATGCAGGGCTCCGCAGGGTGGATTTGGTAGTGGGATTTGGGAACACCGTCACAGGACGCGACGGTCAGCTCTCGCCAGGACGGCTAGAGATGAAGGGTGAGCGGATAGATACCGCAACTTTTTTCGCTCCGTCCATCGATTCCACCCACTTCGACTCAAGTTTGTAGCCTTGGCGCAGCGCACCAGCCCAAACCCAAGGCGATCCTGCCCCCTTACGTCGGCCGGCCTAGCTCCAGTACTTCGACTCCAGCGACCGATAGTTGATCGCCTCGCTCAGATGCACGGCCGACAATTGCTCGCTCCCTTCCAGATCGGCAATGGTCCGGGTGACTCGCAAAATGCGATCGTGCGCGCGGGCTGACAGCTTCAGCTCTGTCATCGCGGCCTGCAGCAGTGCTTCTCCTTCGCCGTCCAGCCCGCAATGCTGCCGGATTTCGCGCGGCGTCATGCGACCATTGAACCGGGTTGGCGAATCGGCAAACCGTCGCGTCTGCTGCTCCCGGGCTCGCAGCACCTGCTCCCGCATGGTCGTCGAGTCGGTCCCCGGCTTTTTCCCCGCCAACTCTCGAAACGGAACGGCGGGTACCTCGATATGCAGGTCGATCCGATCCAGCAATGGACCGCTGATGGTCGCCAGATACCGTCGCATCGCAGCCGACGACACATTGCGCCCCGGCTCCGGCGCGTGACCCGAAGGGGTCGGGTTCATGGCGGCAACCAGCATGAAATCGGCCGGAAAGGTGGTCGTCCCCAGGGCGCGGGTGATGGTGACCCGCTGTTCCTCCAGCGGCTCGCGCAGCACTTCCAGCGTCCGACGGTCGAATTCGGGGAGTTCGTCCAGAAACAGCACCCCGTTGTGGGCCAGGCTGATCTCGCCCGCCTTGGGCACACTGCCGCCCCCCACCAGGCCGGCCTGCGAGACCGTGTGATGCGGTTCGCGAAACGGCCGAATCATGACCAGCGGCGTGTCGTCGCGCAGCAACCCCGAGGCGCTGTGAATCCGGGTCGTTTCCAGGGCCTCCTCCAGTGACAGCGGGGGCAATATGGTCGCCAACCGGGACGCCAGCAGAGTTTTTCCCGACCCCGGCGGCCCAATCATCAGCAGATGATGAGCCCCTGCGGCGGCAATCGTCAGGGCTCGTTTGGCAAACTCCTGCCCTTTCACGTCGCTGTAGTCGATGTTGGCCGTGCCCAGTTCGGCAATCGCCTCGCTCCACGAGAAACGTGCCGGCGGAATGTCCAGCCGCTGTGCCAGGAATGCCGCTGCCTCCGTCAACGAACCAATCGGGATGACGTCAATCCCGTCGACCACCGCGGCCTCTTTGAAGTTGGCCACCGGCACCAGGATGCCCTTCAACTTCTGCGAGCGGGCGGCAATCGCCATCGACAGGACGCCCCGCGCCGGCCGCACGCTGCCGTCCAGCGCCAGCTCTCCCACCAGGGCATACGACGAAAACTGATCGACGGGCATCTGCCCCGTCGCTGCCAGAATCCCCATCGCAATGGGCAGATCGAGCGACGCGGCGTCCTTGGGAAAATCGGCCGGCGACAGATTGATCACCGTGCGGTCCACAGCGGGCTGAAAGCCGCTGTTCACCACCGCCCGCTCAATGCGGTGCGTGCTCTCTTTCACAGCCGCTTCCGCCAGCCCCACGAGGGTGGTGCGCGGCAGCGCCGCGGGCGAAATGTCGACTTCCACTTCGACGACCCGCGCCTCGATGCCCCACAACGAATAGCTGAACAGCTTCGCAAGCATCGGGAATCAGGCCGCTCCCCCTCGGCACACAGCATCGACCAACCAAGACCACCGGCAATTGAAACACTTGTTCACTTCGGTTTCAAGCGACAGGCCGGCGACGTGGTCGCCACGTCGCGAATGCCAGTTGCAATTCCCTCGCGGCCGCCCGCTCACTTCCAGATCTTGGTCGGATCAATCGGCTTCCCTTCCCAGATCCACTGTTCACCGTCGCGAACCAGCAATCGGGAGCGACTGCCCGGCAGCGGGGCGTGACTCTCTTTCGGCACCCACTGACGCAATTCCGCCAGTACGCTGGCGAGTCGAGCATCCCCGGCGAGATTCTGCCATTCGTTGGGATCGCTCACCATGTCGTACAGCTCTTCGCTGCCATCGGCATAGTGGATGTAGCGATGGGTTTCCGTCCGAATGCCAAAGTTCCCGGGGTTGTGTGTGGTGATCGCTGGCCATTCCCGCGGCGCGGCGGCGTCGCGCAAATGCGGCAGCAGACTGTGCCCTTCCACATGAGCGGGAATATCCAGTCCACACAACTCGCACAGGGTCGGGTACAGATCCAGCAATTGCGCAGGGCGGTTGCACTTGGCGTTCGCACTGATGCCCGGCCCGGCAAACAACACAGGGACCCGCGTCGAGCGCTCCCACAAGCTGTTCTTCCCCGTGATCCCCTTTTCGCCCAGGTGCCAGCCATGATCGGACCACACGACCACAATCGTGTGGTCTGACAAACCGTTCTGCTCCACCGCTTGCAAAATGCGTCCCAGTTGGCTGTCTACAAAAGTGGTGCAGGCCAAGTATGCCTGCACGAGGTTTTCCAGCTGGTGGTTCTCGCGCATCCAGCTCAGCCGCGGTTCGGGCAAGGTCCAGTGCAGATACCACGAGATCTCGGGTGTATCATCGCGATCAGAGTCCAGTATGGGTGGGAGCCGCAGCGCAGCGAGCGGATACTTTTCCAACCACGGCGGCGAGACGTAGCACGGCACGTGAGGCAGGAAGAACCCGGCGGATAAGAAAAACGGCTCATCGGACGAGTCCTTGGCCAGCGACGCCAACTGTTCTTCCGCCCACGAGGCGATTTTCCAGTCCCCCTTGTCTTCGTCGTGATGGGGAAAGGCTCCCCAGTCGACCAGTGGGTGATTTCCCATCGGCGTCTCGACCAGTTTTTTATCGGGCCGCACGCCGACGGAAGAACCCGGTCCCCAGACATCAAACTCGGCCGACTTCTGATTCTTCGGCGGATAGCTGCCGTGATAGATCTTGCCCGCCGTCAAGGTCCGGTAGCCGTTGGCCCGCAGATGCTGCGGCAGCGTGACCAGATCCTTCAGCTCGGGCGATTCGCGAAACCACGGTTCGAGGGCATATACGCCGGTGGAGTGCGGATGCATCCCGGTCAGCAGGCTGGTTCGCGACGGGTTGCACAACGGGGCCTGGCAATGGGCATTGGTGAAGGTGGTGCCACGCGCGGCCAATTGATCCATCGCGGGCGTCTGGACCTGGGGATGTCCCCCCAGCGGACCGACCCAATCGTTCAGGTCGTCAATGGCCACCATCACCACATTCGGCCGCCGGGCAGCCGCAGTTTCGGCCCCGCAAACCGCTTCGAGACCAACGGTTGTACCAACGAAGGCAACCAGCAGGACCAGTTTCCACGATTTGAATCGCTGAGGCATGAGTTCTCCTGTACCAAACTGCCGTCGCGGGGCGACGCAAAGAGAGACGTTTTGGTCTGTTGGGTGTTGAAAGACACGGTGTGAAGTGACACTGTGGGGTGGGACTCTGTGCTAAACTACCCAGCGGCCAGCACTCTGGCCACCGCCCGGGCGGAGTTTCGCTCCCCCCGCCAAGCTTTGCGTTGCCGAGCGAAAGCCACCGGTGGCCTAGGCTTGGGTTTCAAACAGTCTGAGGCTCCGCGGAAGAGGGTTCTGACGATGACCAACCGATCGCTCCAGTGGACAATCATCTTCGCATTTGCGACGTGCCTCTGCGGTGGCCAGTCGGCTTCCGCTCAGCTCACGCGAGCCAGCGGGACCAGCTCTACCGGGTCGACAACCAATCGCGCGTCCGCCTCGTCGGGGACCGGAGCCCGCACAGCCGCGACCGCCGGCCAAACAGGTGCCCAAAGCGACGTCACCGG
>JBGSIP010000774.1:0-1667 GCA_041742495.1 Planctomycetaceae bacterium | reverse complement strand
CCGGCCGTGCAGCAGGCGCGTGAAGCGGCGCGCAAGACGAGTTGCCGCAACAATCTGCGGCAGATTGGGCTGGCGCTGCACAACTATGAGAGCACGCATGCGTCGTTTCCCATTGGTTGCCGGGAGTGCCTGCCCCCCAGTTTTCCGCCTCCCGGTTGGTTTCTGGGTCGCCGGCATGCATGGAGCACAGCGATTCTGCCACTGTTGGATCAGGGGCCGGTGTACGACCGGATCGATTTCAGCCGGCGGTACTTCGATCAGGAGAATCGGGCAGCGGGGCAGGTGATTCTGCCGGTCTACTTGTGCCCGTCGACCGACACGACGTTGCGCAAAGGGGATACCACCGGCGATCAGAACGGGAACGGAGCGTGGGACCCGGGGGACGATCTGGCGTATACCGACTACGCCGGACTTTTTGGCGTGGCTTTTCCGGGGATTTGGCCCCCTCGCCCACAAGATCGCGGAGTTCTGGTCTACGACACGATTGTCCGCTTGCGAGACGTCTCCGACGGGCTCTCCAATACGGCGATTGTGGCGGAATGCACCGGTCGCGACAGCTCAGCCGAGTCGGAATGGATCAACGGCGGCAACATTTTTGATGTCTGGCATACCACCGGCATCAACGTCACCCAGGCCAATGAAATCTGGAGTGATCATCACGGAGGGGCGTTTGTGGCATTCGCGGATGGCCATGTGCAGTTCCTCAGTCAACACCTGGATCAGCGCACCCTGCGTGCGCTCGTAACCCGATCCGGCGATGACCTTCCGGGAGAATTTTAGATGCGATCGATGTGGGCAATGACCGGTGGCTGGCTCGCGGCAGCCGCCACGTTTTGTGTGGGGTTCTGCCATGTGGCCACGGCCCAGGCAGCACCTTTTTCGTTTGCCGACATCCAGAACTGGGTCGGCACCGGGTCGAATGAATCGGCGATGGTGATCGATTTTCAGGACGGTCTCGAACCGCTGGTATGGGGATTTCGGCACGAAGACGCCGACGAGGCCACCGGGGAGGATATGTTCCGGGCCATCGTGCTGGCGGACGACAATCTGTTTGGCCGAATCTCGACCGCATTCGAGCAGTCGTTTGGCAATTTTGTGACCGGGATTGGCTATGACCGGGACGGGGACGGTTTTGCCGTGACTCCGGCCTATGACTTTGGACCAGGCGGGCTGGACGTCAGCCCGTCGCTGGGAAGTACCGAAACGTCGGTTGACCCCGATGACAGCTATTGGGGGGCCTTCAATCTGCAGACGTTTGCCTTCTGGAACTATTTCCACGAAGCCACCGAGACAATCGAGGGCGTCCCGACAACGGCAGGTGCCAATCCGTATGCGGTCAACGGCGGATGGGTGAGCTCTGAGGTCGGGTTTACCAGCCGGCCACTGTATGATGGATCGTGGGATGGATGGAGCTATTCCAGCAACGCGACTCCTCCCGGAGAACCGCCGGTGGACGTCGCGGCAGTCCCTGAACCTGCCACACTGACGATGATGTTGGCGGGCGGGGCACTCGGGGCACCGTGGGCTTTGAGACTGCGGCGTCGCCGTTCGGTGGGGAGCGATTCCGCCGGCTGAGGCGTGAGATTGCAGCGTGCTCTTTCCTCCGCAGTTGAATCCTGCGGAGGAAAGCTGGAAGATCCGCCGGTCCGGGATCGTTTCACCCGAAC
>JBGSIP010000773.1:0-2042 GCA_041742495.1 Planctomycetaceae bacterium | reverse complement strand
ATGCCGCAGACGCCGACTGGGGCACCTTGGTCGAGATGTATCCGATGATGGAAGAGATCGAGCATCGCAACGGTGATCTGCGCCGCACGATGCGTCGTCCCAAGGGGACCCTGGAAGAGCAGGCCGACGCCATTGCGTGCGCTGTGTTGACGCTGGCCATGCATGCCTCGACGGGGGACATTGCGGATGACAAAGTGGCGGTGTGGCAGCAGTTGTCGGTCGATTATCAGCGACAAATGACGGAACTGGCCGCCGCCTTTGCGGCCAAGGACAAAGACGCCGCGACCAAGCTCTACACGGCCGCGAACGAAACCTGCAACGAATGCCACCGCCAGTTCCGCGACGAAGAAGACAAGTAGCCATTGCGCTGGCACTGTGTCATTCACGGGGTCACTCACTGTCAGCCCATTGAACAACGACGGTTGCCACTGGGCAGAGTCAGGGGGGAGGAGAGCCAGGGGGGAGAGCCAGTGGCACCGCGAATGCGATTCCGTGGGCAGAGTTGATCAGGCTTGCTAAGCGAGATCCTCCGCGGCAGGGACTGCGATCACAGCCGTCAGCCGAGACAGAGCGTGGCGGGGGACTGTGCCCTCGCCACCACCGACTGCAACTCTGCCGCCTTTTGTCCACCCGCAGCTGCTATGGTGCTGTGGGTGGAATCGCGGGCTTGTCAAATTCTTCCGGGTTCTCTTCCGGTGCAAAGACGGACCCCGCGGGCGAGAGCAGGTCGATCACCTGTCCCGAATCGTCGAGGGACAGATTCAGCCGCTCGATCTTCCAGACATTTTGCGCCATGACGGTCAGGACGGACAGCTGTCCGCTGCGGCGGGAACCCCGCACGGGAATGGTATATTCCGCGCGGCCTTCCGTATCGCTAATTCGCTCGATCTTGGCATCCTCGCCGAGCAATTCGGCTTCAATCGGCTCGCCAAGTAGAGAAATGGCCCGCGCATCGCTCGACATCTGGCGAACCGGGTTGGCGTACGAAGGGTGATTCTTCAGGGTGGCCAGCCCCCCGTAAAAGCTTAAGGCGACGCACCCGGCGCAACCCACCACGGTCGCCGCGAACACTCCCAGCAGGTATCGAATCGTCTGGCGGGTCTCAAGATCGATTTCGCGCTGTCTGGCGGCTTCGTCAGTCGCGGGAGCCGGCGGTGTCGGGGAGGGGGAGGCGTCAGACATGGCAGACAGCTTTCAACTCAAGGCGAATGTCACGCGGGTCCACAAGTTCAGAGGGACGGAACTCGACACCCGCACGTCGAATCCCTCCGCACTCAATGCCCAGCATAGCGTGGTCCGAGCCGACAGCGACCTGGCCGAAGGCAGTCCTTCGCGAGTACCTGACGGCCTCGTGGGCGAGACCGACTGCCAAGTGAGCCTGCCCGGCGATCCCAAACTCAACGGTCCGGCGGAAAATCGGTTTCCGTACGTGCATCGGGATTGGGACCTGCCCTAAAATGGATTGATCGACGGACCGGGATGATTCGGGATACCTTTTCGACTTTTGCGGGCAGCAGTGCCCGATTTCCGGCTGGCGAAAAGCTGTTCCCTCAGCGCTCGGACGTGTGGGCCGCATTGTCTGTTTCCCCACACAGGCACGCGGCACGCAGGTTTGACAACAGGCCCATCGGTTCCAGTTCTGGACATCTCAAAGCCTCTGCGGCTACTGTTCACCAACGCCTCATGCGGTGTGCAGCCCAATCGCGGCCGGCAGCCGACATGCGGCGAGTCACAATAGTGTATGAAGCGGGAAGCCGACGTCACTGGTTGCTGACAGATTGTCGCACCAGGACCCGACTTTCCGGATGGGTACGCCCGTCCGACAATAGCCTGTCACCCCCGTTTGCTCTCGACGAAAGCCCCTGGATGGAATTTCGCGCGTGCCCTGCCTGTCATCAATCCGTGCTGGATGATGATGCAGCAGATTGTCCGTTCTGCGGGGCTTCCATGTCCGGGAAGCGGCAGGCGAAACCGACCGCACCAACCGCCGGAACAGCGGCAAAAAAGCCGTCGTCGGGTGCGGGCAGCCCCCCCGCGCGCGG
>JBGSIP010000772.1:0-5338 GCA_041742495.1 Planctomycetaceae bacterium | reverse complement strand
GACCGAGCGAAAACTATTCCTTCTTCTTGCCCTTCTTAGGAGCTGCTTTGGGGAGCTTTTCCTTCTGTTCGGCGGTCAGCACTTCTTCGCTGAGCTTGGCCACGAACGCATCCTGCAGCCCCTTGATCTCCTTCATGGCTTCGTCGTAGGCAGTTTTCTGCTCAGCCGACAGGTCGGCCAGCGGAGCGTCCATGGCGGCCTGCAATTCCTTGCCCTTCTTGCCGGCTTCACGGGCGGCCTTGCCAGCTTCGGCCACGGCCTTCAACACTTCGGCAGGAACAGCGTCCGACTTCTTCTTGGCGGCGGCCTTGACCGCGTCCGCCATGCCGGCCTTGATCGCGTCGACCTTAGCCTGCTGTTCGGTCGTCAGTTCAATACCGGCGGGCACACGCAGCACGGCAGCGGTCGCATCGCCCTTGCCCTTCTTGGTCTTCTGAGCCGCAGACAGGTCACTCGCCAGCCCAAACGCCACAGCCACAGCCAGCACACAGGTCACAAAGCGCATTGGAAACCCCTTGTTGTATTTGGATTTGATTGCCGACGCACGCGGCGTAGATCCGACTCGAACGCACTCCGCCGTCCGTGGCACCTGACAAGTCGCCAGTCATCCGTGACGACAACCACAATTGTTTGCAGCCGATACGCATCAATTCATGAGCTAACGCGGGACGTTGCCGCCGGAGCGCCTAGCCGATGAAACGCACAATAGGAGAACTGCACGTTATAACCCGCGACCGCGTCAAAAGTCCTTGATGCCGGAAGGGGATTCGCCACATTTCCACGGGCCTCCACTGGAAACTTGGTCAGAGCAACAAAGGCTCGACGATTGGCACTCTCCGCGGAGTATCCAGGGGCTCACGCAAACAGTTCGGGCCGCACTTTGCCTTCACGCACGATCATCACAGGCCGACCGGTGTCGGTGTGATATTCCTTGGTGTGAGTGATCCCCAGCGTGTGATAGAACGAGGCGGCGATTTCATCGGGCGTATAGATGTCATGCAGCGGTTCGGTTCCGTTGGCGTCGCTTTCGCCCACTACCTTGCCGCGGGCAAATCCACCCCCGGCGAGCAACATGAACATGTTCCGCGGGTAGTGATCCCGACCGACGCGAGTCGTGTTGATCTTCGGGGTCCGGCCGAACTCGCCCGTCACATACACGGCGGTGGACTCCAATAGCCCCTTCTCTTCCAGGCCAGTGAGCAGTCCGGCCAAGCCCTGATCGAAGGGCGGCAGTTGCTTCGTCTTGAGAGCCGTCCAGTTGTCACGGTGAGTATCCCAGCCCCCCATCGTGATGGTCACAAACCGCACGCCCGCACCGACCAGCCGTGAGGCCAGCAGGCAGCTTTGACCAAAGGGAGAAGTGCCAAACCGCTCGGCAAAGGCGGGAGATTCCTGACTGATGTCAAACGCTTCGCGGGTACGCGTAGAGGTGAGAATCTGATAAGCCTGTTCGCCAAAGCGATCCAGACCGTCCAGCAGGCTATTGCGTTCGATCTCGGCGAAGCCGCGGTCCAGACTGGTCAACAGTTCGCGCCGCCGCTGCACGTCAGCGACAGTGATTCCATTTTGCAACTGGATCCCGCGGACGCTGAAGGGCTTGCCCGCTTGTGGAGTTGCGCCCGTGTGCAGCGGGGCGTACTGGATGCCGAGGTAGCCGGCCCGCTGCTGGCTGTTAGGAATTGAGACCGAGGCAGGCAGGTCGCTCGGACCGGGACGCTCTTTGGTCACCACCGCGCTATAGCCGGGAAACTCGAGCGACGGCAGCGGCCGATTGCCAGAGTTGACGTATTCCGTCCCCAGTGGATGCGCGCCAAGTGTGTGCGAGACGCCGCGAACCAGCGTGTACAGACCCGCGGCCTGGGCCAGATGAGGAAGGTGCTCGCAGATTTCGAGCCCCGGCACAGCGGTGGCGATGGGGTTGAATTCGCCCCGATATTCGCTGTCGGAATTGGGCTTCAGGTCAAAGGTGTCCATGTGAGAGGGACCACCGTTGAGGTTGATAAAAATGGCAGAATTGGCCTTGGCGGTCGAAGCGACTTCGCCGGCATGGCCCAATCGCAGGTAGCTCGAAAGAGTCAACCCAGCCATGCCGAGTGCTCCGGCTCGCAGAACATCGCGGCGACGAACGCCATCACAGGTCTGATGCAGCGGCATGATCGAAAACTCCCCACTCGGGTAACTGGGACAACAAAATATGGAGCACCGGCCACTCGATCCAAGCAAATCGTCCAGGCGCGGTGGCCATGTGTCACGACGACGACGATTACCGATCGGGCGGCAGACGATACATCAGTGATTCACAATGAATTCTTTGGTGTTGATCAGCGTCCACAACAGATCGCGGGCACCATCCACCGGAGTTCGGGCTGTCGCCAAGTACTCGTCGGCGATGCGCGCTTCTTCCGCGGTGGGCAACCGGCTGAGGGTTTTGAGATAAGCCTCTCGGATCAGATCGGCTCGCTGTGCCTCCGGCAGGGCTGGTGCTGCGGGAGCCTGAGGCGCACTCGTCTTGTTGGCAGCCTGCTGCAGCATCTTCAGCCGCTCGCGGATGGTTTCCAACTGTTTGCGGTAGGTGGCGATCTTGTTCTTTTCTTTCTTGGCAACCGCCTTCTCCAGCCGCTGTTCGACCTTGGTTTCCAGCTCCTGCAATTCTTCCAGGCTATCGCCGGTCGGCTTGCTGTCTTCGTTGCGACGTTCGCCGGCATTGATGTCAAAGCGATCTGCAATTTCATCGACCCATCCGCCGCGCGTCGAGAGCATTTTCATGACGTCGGTATCGTTCTGCAGATAGACCGTCTGCAGGAGCGATGGCTCCGACGAGCGATCACAATCGCAGTTACTTTCACGCCGGGACTGACCAAAGACCTGCAGGGCGAAGTTCGCCCCGTTGTTGTTTCTGGTCGTCCCGGACGCAACGGCGATGGCCCGCCCCTTCAAAGACGTTTGCAATTCTGACACGCGTTCGGTGGAGGCCGTGGCGAAGAGCACGGCATCAATGGCGACTTCGGCCGGCAGGCGGCGTGGCACGGCGTGGCTGAAGTTGCGGTGGTCCAGTTCGTTCGTGGCGTTGGTCCGCCAACTGCGCTGATAGGTGTCGCTGGCGATGATTTCGCGGTGCAGCCACTGCATATCGAACTTGTGAGCAATGAATCCACTCGCCAATTCGTCGAGCAGCGGTGCGTTGGAGGGGGGATTTGCCAGACTCAGGTCATCCGTTGGTTCGACAATTCCGCGGTGGAAATAGTTGGCCCACACGCGATTGACGAAGGCCCGGGCGAACCAGCGATTGTCAGGGCTGGCCATCCACTCCATCAGCGGTGTCCGCGGATCTTCCAGTTCACCAACGGGAATGGAATCGCCTCCAAGCAACTTGGCAGTGAGGACGGACGCATCACCCTTCTTATTGGCCTTGTCGCTGTCCTTGGACTTTTCCTTCTTGGTTGGCGTGGTCTTCGCCGGCATGGTGTACAGTTCGGGCAGCGGGACGATCTGTCCATCCTTCAGCTTTTGAGTCAACACCTGCCGCTGCTGATTGCCCTTGAGGCTCGAGTCGATCTTCAACGCGTCGAGCAGGGCCGTGTATTCGGGATCACCGCCGCGGGGATAGGCAAAAACTGTGCGGGTGAAGAAGTTCTCGAAGCCCTTGAAGTCCTTCTGTGTCCACTGATCGAAGGGGTGCTTGTGGCATTGGGCACATTGAATGCGGATGCCCAGGAACGTGTAGGCAAACCCAATGGCCCGATCTTCGGGAGTCCGGAAGTTAATCCGCCCCCAGTAGTAGGGCATATTGTCGATCTTCGCCAGCGACTGCTCGCCGGCTTGATAGGTCGTGCAGAAATCCTTGCAGAAGTCGGTGTACGACTCTCCTTCGTCACGACTGGTCGCCAGCACGATGCCCGAGACAATCTGATCGTAAGGGACGTTGTCCCGCACGCGGGCTTCGATCCAGTCGTACCACAATTGACTTTGCTCGGCCAACAGTGGAGAGGTGTTGTTGACCACGGCGGCATTGTTGCCCGTGAAATCGCACAAGCGCGTGGCCCACCAGGCGGCGTACGCGGGTCGGTCCAGCAGTTCTTCAACCTTGTCGGCACGCTTGGACAACGATGGATCTGCGCAGAAGGACTCGACTTCCGAGGCCGTGGGGAGCGTGCCGGTCAAATCGAGGCTGACGCGTCGCAAATATTCTTCATCTGTGCACAGATCCGCGGGAACCACGCCCAGCTTGCGGAGCTTGGCGATCACCAGTTCATCAATGCGGGTCGCAGCAGCCACGGCAGGGTAATTGTCCCCGTACTGCTTGGAGACCGGTTGCAGTACCGGGACCGGGACCACTGCGGAGTCGTAGAAGACAACGACATGACTGTCTCCCGGATCGACCGAGGTGACCACGCCGTCGACCGAGACAGTGGCTACCTGCGGATCGTTGCTGCTAAACCGGCACAGCGAGGTGACATCTTCGCGGACGCCGTCCGCCCACACAGCCGCGACCTTTAGCGGGACCGTGCTCCCACTGCGATCAAACCACAACTCGGCCGGTTGAATCTCGAGTCGCTCAAGCTTGACCGGCTCTTTTGTTCCAATCGCCCCGCCCTTGAGCCAGTTGAGGAACACGCGATGCTGCCACGAGTTGGGCTTGATGCGCTCTCCACCTTCGTGCTCTTCGGTATTGGTCGCCTTCTGGAGGACATAGCTGCCCGCGGGGTCCCGGACGTCGAGTCGCTCGGACAGCCCCTTGTGGTCCATGTCGAAGTCGTAGCCAAACAACGACAACTGGAAGCCACCCTGCCCCTGGAACGACCCGTGACAGGCGCGGCCGTTGCAGCCCAATTGCCCCAGCAGGGGCACAACGTGCTTCTGGAAGTCTGGCACTTCGTCCGTCGCAGCGGCGAAGCGCTGTTCGATGGGGGGCTGTACAGTGGCTGATGGTGCCGCCACGGGCGCCTCGCCATCGGCGGGGACAATCCAACTGGCGGTCAGAAGCAGCACGGCAGCCAGCAGGGCCAACCGAGGGGACAGGTTCCGGCCTCTGTTTGCGGGGCCAGTCACAGCAAATAGCGCGGGCGACGTTTGTGACATCAGCGGAACTCTTTCTCATGCTCAGCAGAGAACGGGCCGAACCACCGTCGAAGTGAACAAAATACAAGCCGTAGCAGCGCGCGAGGAACCGCAGCGCTGCTACAGAAAGACGCACCTGCCGGCCGGTTATTCTTCGGGAGGCAATGATTTCTTGAGGACCGCCTCGCTGCGTGGCGGGCTGCCCGCCGCCCCGGACGGGACCGCAGGAGTCTCGGATTTCGCTTTGCGTGCCTTGGCTTTTTGACGAGCCGAGGCCGTC
>JBGSIP010000771.1:0-14348 GCA_041742495.1 Planctomycetaceae bacterium | reverse complement strand
ATTCCTGTTGCCTGAATTTCTGGAAATGAGCCGAAGATGGGTGAGCAGTACATTCTTTCGATCGAGTCTCTGACTCGGATTTATGACGAGAAGGCGGTGCTGGAGAACATCTGGCTTGCTTTCTATCCCGGTGCCAAGATTGGCGTGCTGGGCAACAACGGGTCTGGCAAGAGCACCCTGCTGCGCATCATGGCGGGCGTCGATCAGGATTACATGGGGACCGTTCGCCCGGCCAAGGGCATCAAGATTGGCTTCTTCCAGCAGGAGCCCGATCTCGACCCGACCAAGACTGTGGAGGAATGCGTGCAGATGGGGGTGGCGGCATCGCAGGCCATTCTCGATCGCTACAACGAACTGAACATGAAGATGTGTGAGGACCTGTCCTCCGCGGAGATGGACAAGGTCATTGCCGAACAGGCTGCGGTGCAAGACAAGATCGATCATCTCAATCTGTGGGAACTCGATCGCCAACTGGAAATTGCCGCCGATGCACTGCGGCTGCCCCCCCCGGACGCGCTGATCGCCAATTTGTCCGGGGGTGAAAAGCGTCGCGTGTCACTGGCTCAGATCCTGTTGGGCAACCCCGACCTGCTGCTGTTGGACGAACCGACGAACCACCTGGATGCGGAATCGGTCGGGTGGTTGGAGAAGTTCCTCGAAACATTTCCCGGCACCGTGGTGGCCGTCACCCACGACCGGTATTTCCTCGACAACGTGGCGGGCTGGATTCTGGAACTCGACCGCGGTCGCGGCCTGCCCTACGAGGGGAACTATTCATCCTGGCTGGAACAGAAGCAGGCGCGACTGGCCGAAGAAGAACGGGCCGAATCGAAACGACAGCGGTTTTTGAAGCAGGAACTCGAGTGGGTGCGCATGAGCCCCAAAGCGCGGTCCACCAAAAGCAAAGACCGCCTGAATCGCTATCACGAACTCGCCGGGCAGGAATACGACGCTCGGGACGGCGCGGCAAACATTCAGATCCCCGTCACCCGGCCACTGGGTCAGTTGGTGGTGCGGGCGAAGAATCTCACCAAGGCGTTTGGAGACAAACTGCTGTTTGAGGATTTGAGTTTCGAGCTGCCACCCGGTGGAATTGTCGGTGTCATTGGTCCTAACGGAGCGGGAAAAACGACGCTGTTTCGGCTGATTGTGGGGCAGGAACAACCGGACTCCGGCACGCTGACGATTGGCGAAACGGTCGATCTCGCGTACGTCGACCAGAGCCGCGATTCACTGGCGGGCGAGAAGTCTGTGTACGAGGAGATTTCGGGCGGCAATGACACCATGGAGATTGGCAAAGCCAAGATCCATGCCCGCGCCTATTGCGGCCGGTTCAATTTCAAGGGTTCCGACCAGCAGAAGTTCGTGCGAGATCTCTCCGGGGGAGAACGGAATCGCGTGCATCTCGCCAAACTGTTGCGTTCCGGTGCGAATCTGCTGCTGCTCGACGAACCGACCAACGACCTGGACGTGGAAACGTTGCGTTCGCTCGAAGAGGGCTTGGTGTCATTTGGCGGCTGCGCCGTCGTCACGTCGCACGATCGCTGGTTTCTCGACCGCATTGCCACACACATCCTGGCGTTCGAAGGGAACAGTCAGGTGGTGTGGTGCGAAGGGAACTACCAGGTTTATGAGACCCAACGGCGCGATCGCCTGGGTGCCGAGGCCGATCGTCCGCACCGCATGAAGTTCAAACCGCTGACGCGTTAGCCACCGTCAATTCGCCGCCGGTGGCGCAGACTTGCGAGCCGGCGGGGGATTGTCCTTGGGAACGGGCAAACCATCGTTGGGCTGATCCCACAGGCGATAGGGATCGTTGAGACGACGCATTTCCGCCAGCAACAATTGCTCCAGCTCGGCGCGCTGATTGGCGAATTGAGGATCGTCCGCCAGATTGGTTTGCTCAGGCGTGGGCTGCACTCCGGTCAGTCGCACCACGTCAGGTTGGTGGTGCTCCGGCAAGAGTTCAGCGGGATTGGTGGCCAGATTGAACAACTGCGTCTGCCGCACACTGCCATCCAGCGTGTCATATTTGATGAGCTTCCAGTCTCCGCGTCGCACGCTGCGAATGCCCGGCTTGGTTCCGCCGCAATACACGCCGTATAGAACGTCCCGCACGGTCTGCTGTCGGCCTTCGAGCACTGGTCGAAAACTTGTGCCTTCGCACGTCTGCGGCGGTGTGATGCCCGCAATGTCGCAGAGCGTGGCGAGAGTATCGAGCAGGTAAACATTGCCCGGTGCTCGGCTGCCTGCGGCGATGCCCGGCCCAACGACAATCATCGGCACGCGCCACGTGTGCTCGTACAAATTCTGCTTCCCTTGCAGGCCGTGTCGACCAATGGCAATGCCGTGGTCGGAGGTGTAGAAGATGTACGTGTTCTCCAGTTCGCCCAGCGACTGCAGTTTCTCGAGCACCCGTTCGATCTGCAGATCGATGTTCTCGCTGCAGGCGAACTCGCGACCGACTTCGTTGCGAATGGTGCGTTCGTCGCGACGGAGCCAAACGCCGCTGACTTGTTCCTCGTCCCGCAAACCAGGATGCCCATGCGGAAACGGATGAGCGGGGAGGTAGTTCACGGGCAGTGGCGGCTGTGAAGGATGGGCCGGCGGCGGCACTTCCTGCCGAGTGTGATTGACGGCTCCGTAGTGCTTCAGCAGTTCCGGCGTGCCGTCACGCTCGTCGTGCGGGTGGGAAAAGCCGAAATAGATGAGGAACGGGTCTGCATCGGCCGTGCGTTCGCGATCGTTGAGGTAATCGAGCACTTGCTCGGCGTGCCAGGCACTTCCGGACTCCGCTGTCCCGCCACGTTTCGTGGCATCGCGGCGGACCGTAAAGAGTTTGTTGGCGGCCTCGTACGAGTTGCCGTTCTTGCACGTCCGCATGGTGTCGTAACCCGCGCGATTGAACACCGCGGGAATGGTGAACTCAGGCAGGTTTTCGGGCACCAGGCTTGGGGCATTGATCGAAGGCTGATTCTTGCGACTGCCGCCGGGAATATGCCACACCGTGCGGCCAGACATCACCATGTGGCGGGACGGAGTGCAGACGGCCCCCGAGAACGAACCCATGTGATAGGCACCATCGAGCACCATTCCCTGCGCGGCCAGCCGCGTGAGCGTGGGACACTGCAGCTTCGAGCGTGGATTGTAGATCGGCAGATCGAAGGGAGACTGATCGTCCACGATGATGAACAGGATGTTCGGCCGCTCGGCAGCCCGCAACACGGGCGAGAGCCAGGCGAGAATTGTGCATACCGTCAGCAGCAAACGGACCATGGTAATTCCAGGCAGGTGATGACATCAGGAGCACGGCAGACGCACGTTTGTCGGCCACGACGAAACGCGCAAGCACCCCCTTATCCAAAATCCTCGTCCGACTGTCAACAACAGGCAGCAAGCCGTCTCTGATGCCAGCCGTCCCGTGCGTCGGGCTCGTCAAATGCAGTCTGTCGTGTGACGGTCATCTGCTGCAGTCAAACTCAAGGCACAAAAAAACAGGCACCCCTGGCGGACCAGCGATGCCTGTGCCTGATACTTTGCGAACGCCTGATCGCTGCTATTTCGCGGGCGTCGAAGCTGGATCGCGCTCGGCGACGGGTCGCTGAGTATAGCGACCCGCATAGCCGCCGCGATATTCGTATTCCCCACCGGTGGCCGTGCCCCCATTTCCGACAACCCCAAACAACCGGATGTTGTGAGAGTCCATGAGATCGCGAACTCGGGCCAACGATGCCTGACGGTTCTTGTCCATTCGGACGATCAACAGCATCCCGTCGGTCTGCTGGGCCACGACGAATGCATCGCTCACCGCGAGCATCGGAGGAGCATCGATCATCACCAGGTCGTAACGCGACCGCGCCCAGGCCAACAACTTGCCCAACTGTTGCGATTCCAGCAATTCGGCTGGTTTATCGGGGAGCGTGCCAGCAGAGATCGCCTGCAGCCCTTCGATGCCTGTTTCCTGTACGGCGGTCTCGGGATCGATGTCGCCAGCGAGGATGGCCGACAGACCCAGCTCACTGTTGAGGCTCAACAGTCGATGCACGGTCGGTCGACGCAGGTCGGCGTCAATCAGCAGGACCGACCGGCCGGCCTGAGCGGCGGCTGCAGCCAGGTTGCAAATCGATGTCGACTTGCCGTCGCCCGGTTCCGCTGACGAAACGACCATCGTGCGGACATGCTCAGTCGCGGCTCGCACATACATCGTGGTTCTCAGCGAGCGATAGGCTTCCGCTTCGGGTGACCCCGGCTGATGAATGTAAAACAGCATGGGATCGAGCCCTGTTTGACGGGCCTGCTCCAGGTTGCGTGACGGGTTCGAGAATAGCGGAACAGAGCCCAGCACGGCACCATCGTAGAGATTTCGCAGATCGGCCAGCGTGCGAACACGCGTGTCTTGCAGTTCACGCAGATACAGCAGCGCGAAGACCGCGGCGAACGTGGCAAAGCCGCCCCCGCCCACCAGCTTGAGCACCCGTTTGAAGTCGAGTTCGGCTCGCACTGGTGCAATCTGATTCAAACGATAGCCGCTGTTGTCCTTGGACAGATCCAGCTCGCGCATTTGCTTGACTACGATCTCGTAGAGATTTTTCACGCGGCCGAGATCTTCACTCAGAGTCTGGTCGGTCGCGAGGAACCGGGCGAACTCTTTTGCCCGCCGCGACGCGTCGTCGTAGGCTACGTTCAGCTGCGCTTCGCGGCGTTCCAGTTCATTAATCTGCAGGCGGATGGTGGCCTGGAAGGCCTGAATGAGATCACTTTGAGCGGCGAGGCCCGTTTGCCCCGGCTTGGCCTGCTGCGACAGGTCTGGAGCGAGCACACCTTGACGACGGTAGTATTCGCGGACCACCTCCAACTGCTTGCGCACCCGCTGGACATCAGGGTGGTTGTCGGCGAAGTCACGGCGCAGTTTCTCTTCTTCCAGCATCAGCGTGACGAGGTTCGTCTCCAGACCGCTGCGACCATCCCCTTCGACGTTAATCGTCTGGGTGGAGGCTTTCTGTTCGCTTTGCATAAATTGATCGACCAGCATGCGAAGCGTCTGGCTCGATTCGCCGGCATTGATGGCCGAGGCGAGAGTTTCCAGCTTGGTCTGCAACTGCAGCTTCTTAATGCGGACTTCGCTCACTTCCTTGGCGAGCGCTTCGACCTGATCTTGATGGATGTTCGTGATGCTGGTCAGCCCCCCCTGCACTCCGGGAGCCGTTTTGAAATGCAACGGGGACTCATTGCGGAACGTGAGATACGCAGATTCCTTTTCGGATATCTCGGCTGACAATGTGTCGCGGGCCTGCTGAACGAGGTTCAACATCTCCAGAGTGGTCTGTTCGCGGGTGTTCTTCAGGTAATCGCCATACGCCACGACGATGGCATCGAGAATGACTGCCGCATCACTGCGACTGGAGGTCTTGTACGACAATTCCAGCACGTTGAGATCGCTGCTGTCTTCGCCCGAACTGCGCGAGACCTTGAGACTCTCAATGATGTCTTGAATAGGTTCCTTGGACGTCCGCAACGTGGCCAACTCGTTCAGATGTCCCAGATCGACGGCCCGGCCGACGATCATGGGGCTTTGAATGATCTCCACGTGGGCACTTCGCTCACCGGAGACGCGGCGGCCGTCGGCATGAATGGGGCTCTCCACCCGCCGGGACACCAGCACGCTGGTCTCGGCCGAGTACACAGGACCCAGCTTGAGATAGGCCAGCACCCCCAGCACCAGGCCGACCCCGAGGCTGGCCAGCAGCAGGAACCAGTTCTTCAGGACCAGATCGCCGATGTCGATCATGCCATCCGACTTCGAGATCGGCTTGCCGATACTCAGCAATTCGCTGGCGGAACGATTCACGGATTTTTCGCCCACTTCGATTCTCCGGTAGGCACCAGTGTGTGCCAGAGGGGACGGCGTCCCGCTGCGCACGACATGCGCGCGGTCGCCTCACGGTAACCCTAGCAGCAAGCAGGCGGGCGGGCGGACGGGACCGTCGTTTTTCGGCAGCACCCGAATTCGCTCTCTCGCCACAAGACGGCAAAACCGGCGGGACCGTTACCGTCGCCTCGGAATCGGCACCCCGACAACCTCCGGTCCGCTGCCGGGGCCACCACCGGCACTCGTTATTTGTTGAGAATCAACTTGCCGTTGCGGGTGGTTCGCAGGCGGTAGAACTGCCCTGCGAACTCAATGACCACCTCGCGAGCCCCCCCGGAAAGCTGCTCGTAAGAGACGGTACGAACCTCGGGTAGCAGCGAGCGGGAGGTCGCGCAGCGGGGGTCCTTGGGAGGTGCGGCTGGTTCGGACGAGGATGCGACCGCCGGGTGGTCAGCGGGAATCTCAGTAGGAGACGTCGGCTGACATGCTTCAGGATCAGGGGGAGTCAATGTCATCGCAATCCCGCGTCCCGGCAGCCAGGGTGCAGCAAGTCTCTATCTGCAAGAGACTTAGGATCCTGACACCGGAGAGAGTAAGAAAGTTGACCCGCGGGATTGACGTCTCCGCCGGCAGCCTTATGATAAAGGACATTGAGACTCAGTGTCAATTTAACGCAAACAGCGTCAGAACTGAGTCGATTGGTGCAGCCAGCTCCCGGCCGCGTGTTCGCGGTCTGCCAGCCACGCCAGGTCCAGTGCGATTCATCGTGAGATCGCGCAGCCCCTGTCATTTGGCCCTCGGTTGGGAGTTCGCTGTGATGAGTCCGTTTGTGCGCCGTCCTGTGTCCGGACGTACGATCCGTGAAGGCTTCACGTTGATCGAGTTACTGGTGGTGATTGCGATCATCGCCATCCTCGTCGCTCTGCTGTTGCCCGCTGTTCAGCAGGCGCGCGAAGCGGCCCGCCGCTCCAGTTGCAAGAACAATCTCAAACAGATTGGGCTCGCATTCCACAACTACCACGATGTGTACAACACCTTGCCGCGCGGGGAACTGGACAACACGTTTGGCAAAGGGAGCGCGTTTGTCTCCATTCTGCCGGTGTTGGAACAAGGTGCGCTGTTCGACAAGTACAACTTCAACGTCGCGTCGACAAACGCAGTCAACGAGTCCGTGGTCTCACAGCGGATCGAGATGTATCTGTGCCCATCCGCGACCATCAATCGCGATGTGCCCATCCCGGGTTGCGACGTCAACAACCGGGCCCCGGGAACGTATGCTGTGTGCAGCGGCTCATCCTCCTCCTGGAGCCCCAATAACAACGGAGCGATTACCAACGCTGGTTCCGTCGTGACCACATTCGGCGACATGACCGACGGCACGTCCACCACCTTGATGATTGGTGAATCTGACTGGAGCATGGAGGACTACAAATTCACCTCGGGCCCATGCCTGGGGCAAACCCGGTGGGGGTTCACGTACTGGTCCAGTCCCTATCCGCTGGCGACGCTGTTTTCGACAGCGACCAAGCCCTTCAATCCGAAAGCATTGAACGGCGTGACCGATCGCCTCGGTACCTTCCGCAGTGATCACCGCGGCGGGGCGCAGTTTGCCCTGGTTGATGGAGCCGTCCGGTTCGTTTCGGAGAACATCGACGAGAAGACGCTCGACGCTCTGGCGACCCGGGCCGGTGATGAAAGCGTGGGCGAGTTCTAAGGTGCCCGGAGTTTTCATCGATTCCTTCCCTGATTGATCGTCGTATGAAACCGCCACTGCTTGTGGTCGGTTCATCAGGAGCATATTCAGCATGTTTCGCAAGACGCTATTGCTAGTGTTTGCTGTCGCCGCCGTGGCGAGTACCGGCTGTGGTGGAATCCGCGGTCCGGAATGGCTCGCCGTGGAGGGGGAAGTGCGGTTGAACGGACAACCTCTCCCCGCGGGAGTCATTCTGTTCCAGCCGCAGGATTCCACGGCACTCCGTTCCATGACCGCCGGCATCCAGTCTGGTCGCTTCGTACTGCCAGAGGCTGAAGGCTTACTGGAAGGAGCCTATCGCGTGGAGATTCGACAAGGTGCCAACCTGGGATTTCCGCTGGACGACGACGTGGCGTTCTCGCAGCGAGGAGGCAAACCGATGCCTCGCGAGCCGTTGCCCGCCAAGTACAATCGCAATTCAGAACTCATCGCGACGGTGAGCCGTGAGGCTGAGAATCGATTTGTGTTTGACTTGTCGGCTCCGCGGCCGCGGACCGTCACGAGTCGCTAGATGGCAGCACCCACCCTCGCGAGTCGATGTCCTGCGTCGGCATTCGAGGACTTAGTGGCTGCCGGTGCGTCTCACAGCGACCGACCGGCAGCCTCGATGATTGATGGATAATTTCCCGACTTTCGCCCCATTGTGGCAAAAGCTTCACCCAAGCGGTGAGTCGAACGAACTGTCGGACTGGTTGCTTGGTACCGGGTTCGCGACCTGCTCATTTTCTGGAGGACGATCGATGAATGCGAATGGGTTCCCGTCGACGGCGACTGCCTTGGCGGCGATCGTGTTGACCACGTTCAGTGCGCCGGCGTATGCCCACTTTCCGTGGCTGGTCTCCCGCGCAGTTTCCGGACAAACGTCACGCGTGGAGTGCTTCTTTGCGGAGGCTCCCGAAGCTGAAGAGGCAGAATTGCTGAAGTACGTGAACGACACTCCCGTCACGCGCTACTTCGGCCGCTCGGACACGGAAGTCCTGACGATGCAGCCACAGGATGCAGCACTCGTGGCGGACCTCGACAGCTCCGCGAGCGAAAGTATCGTGGGTCTGCAGAAGGAACTGGGGGTCATGACGCGGGGCGATGCCTCGTTTCTGGTGCGGTATGCCGCGATCGCCGGGCCAAATCCTGGCTCACGCTTGTGGAATCGCAAGGATCTCGCGGAGGCGACAAAGCTATTCGCCGAGTTGTCCGTCGATGCGGGTGTGTTGACGGTCACGGTGACATTCGACGGTAAGGCCGCCGCTGCCGCGGAAGTGGTCCCCTACCACGAAGCGAGGGACCATGACGCACTGATCGCAAATGCACAGGGCGAAATTTCGATTCCACTGTCTGGCAATCCTCTGGTTGGCCTGCGTTTGAAGCATGTGACCCAGACCCCCGGGACAGTCGGCGAAAAGTCTTACAGCGAAGTGCGCTACTACACCACGCTGACGTTTCCGCCACAGTGGCATGCCCCCGTCACCGCCGACGCCAGCCTGGCGCCACTGCCGGAGACGGTCACCAGCTTTGGTGCGGCGATTGATGGAAACGCCGTGTATGTTTACGGTGGCCACACGGGTTCGGCTCACCACTACACCAAAGACGATCACGCTCACACACTACGCGCCTTGACGCTGGAACCCGGGGCCCAGTGGCGCGAGCTGGGAGATGGCCCACCGGTGCAGGGATTGGCTCTGGTTGCGTCCGAAGGAAAACTCTATCGCATCGGTGGCTTCAGCGCTCGCAACGCCGAAGGCGAGGATCATGATCTGTGGTCGCAGGCGAGCGTCGATTGTTACGACGTGGCCAGTGGCATCTGGTCACCCATGCCGGCACTGCCCGAACCGCGGTCATCCTTTGATGCGGCGGTGCTCGGCCGTCACCTGTATGTCGTCGGCGGATGGAGCATGCAGGGCGAGGCCGAAGAGGTGTGGCATGCAACCGCCTGGCGCTGCAACCTCGATCAACCGGCTGCCGGCTGGGAAGCCATCGCGGCACCCCCGTTTCAGCGCCGCGCCCTGACCGTGGCGGCAGTGGGCGAACACCTTTATGCCATCGGCGGGATGCAAGCAGCCGGCTCAACCACGACTGCATCGGCGGTGTATCTGCCGGCTCAGAATCGGTGGCAAGAGGGCCCCGCTCTGCAGGGGGAATCGATGAACGGTTTTGGGGCGTCCGCGTTCGCCGTTCAGGACCGGTTGTTTGTTTCGACCTATGATGGGTCGCTGCAGGTGCTGTCCGCTGACGGGAGTCAGTTCGAAGTGGTGGGCCACCTGCCCCAGGCACGCTTCTTTCACCGGATGCTGGCAATTCCCGGTGAACGCTTGCTGATTCTCGGTGGTGCCAGCATGTCAGAAGGTAAGTTTGAGTCGCTGGAAGTGATCGAGACCAACGAACTTCCGTTGGCCACGGCACAGCCGTAGGACCGGCCAAGCAGATCGAGATGCACGGGGGCACGACGCAGTGCCTCCCGTGCGTCTGATACTCTGACGCAGATAGTGCAGCCCTATGGAGCCGTAGCAAACTGCCACTGCCGATTGCTGTCCGGCTCCGTTGTGGAGCGGATCTCGATCGACTGGAAAGCAATTTCAGCGGTCTGCGGAAGATACAGCCGAACATGCAAGAGCTGGCCCGCGACAGGCAACTCGATTGTTTGTTCTGACCACGAGGTCCCCTCGCTGGCGGGCAGACTGACACTGACCGACTGCGAGGCAGGAAACTCCTCCTGTGTCGTCGTCCGCCATTCCATCCGGGCTGCTCCGTCAATCGCGCATTGATACGTCAGGCGTACGCGGGCAGGACCAGGAACTTTCATCCCCGTCATCGCGACGAACCCTGTCCTGCCATTCTCACCGGGCGTGACGCGGAGTGCTCCGCCGCGCAATTCTGCCTGCGACACTTTGGGTACCCACCCTTGCAAGGGGCGCGGGGCGCGATTGCCCGCAGAATTGCCAGTGGGCTCGATCGGTGCAGCCTGTGGATTGGGCAGCGGCAACAGGGCTCCGGTCTCTTCAGCGAATCGATCGATCAGCGCGTTCAAGGCCTGTGCTCGCTCGGGCTGTTCTTCCGCGAGATTCCTGGTCTCGCTCAAATCGTCGCCCAGATGAAACAGTTCCAGACCGTTCGGCGCATCTGCTGTAGGCACGAACCGACGAATGAGTTTCCAGTCGCCTTGACGAACCGCCGCGCCGCCGCTGGGAAACCAGGTGAAGTAGGCTTCGCGATCAATCGTCCCTGTTTGCCGCAGCACCGGCAGAATTGATACTCCGTCGACCACGTGCGCGGCGGGGCGTTCGAGATTGAGCATCTCCAACACGGTGGGATACAGATCGATCGCTCCCACGATGGCATCGCTGGTGGTTCCAGGCTGAATCCGTCCCGGCCACGCAATCATGAGGGGGACTCGGATGCCCCCTTCATACAACTTCGATTTTCCTTCGCGCAGCGGCGAATTGTTGGTGGGCGGTTCATTGCCCGCCCATTTGCGCCAGTCTGCGAGGAATTCGCTCCGCACTTTCTCAGCAGCCTCCGTCTTGGCGGTTCCCGGCACGTTACTGTGCGTGTTGCCGCCGTTGTCGGAAAAGAAGATCACAATCGTATTGTCCGTCAACTGGAGTTCATCCAGAGTGTCGAGCACCCGGCCAAACGCCTGATCGACACTCTTGAGCATGGAGCCCATGATCGGATTCTTCTGCAGCCCACGCGGATCCGCCTTGCGGGCAAACTCCGCCGTGTATTCCTCGCGGTGCCCCCAGGGACCATGCACGCCGTACTGCCAGAAGTTCAAAAAGAACGGCTCGTCCCGATGCTGGCGGATAAAGGCCGTCGCCTCGTCCGCCAGACGATCGACGATGTATTCGCCGTCCGGTCCGTCCGTCACAGTCCCCACGTGATTCTTGCCACCCGGAATGCCCGTGGGGCTGACGCCATAGGGGGAAAAATAGCTCGGGGGGCCAGGATCGGGAGCGGCGTGCCACGCTTGCTCAAAGCCCTGTTGCTCTGGCCAGTGCGGCTGCGTCAAACCCAAGTGCCATTTGCCAAAGTGGCCAGTGCGGTAACCCGCGGCACGCAGCACTTCGGCGAGAGTGACCGCCGACGGCTGCAGATAGTTCCAACTGATCGGCAGAATGACCGGCTGGCGACCTCCCGCAGCGGGATAGCGGGGAGCATCGGGCGCCTGAGGCGGCTGGTGCCCCGAGGCGGTCAGAATGCCATGCCGCGACGAATACTGCCCCGTGAGAATCGACGCCCGCGTGGGGGAACAGAGCGGACAAGCATAGGCGCTGGTGAAACGCATCGATCGTTCCGCAAAGCGCTGCATGTGAGGGGTCTCGTAGTACTGCGATCCATACGGCTCGCTATCCATCCAGCCCATGTCGTCGACCAGATACAACACCACATTGGGGGGACGCGGTGCGTCGGCACGAACGGCCTGAACACACCAGGCCAGCAGCACAACCAATCCCCAGCAAGTGTATGGCACGGTGAATCTCCTGAGCGGTGGAAGACAGACAATCTGAGAGACCGACAATCTGTCGAAGGTTGGGACTTACAATGAACAACGTTCGCCAACGGTCCGGCACAGGTTCCCCTCACCGGCTCCGGCGGGGGAGAAGATGATCGCAGCGAATTCCGTGGCGGAACTCATCACTGCGTCGAGAGGTGCAGGTACGATTGCTGCGCCAAATGTGCGTTCTTTGCAATTTCCGCACGGTGGCTTTGAATCGTCAATCGACCAGCGGTCAGCCGGTTGGCGGTCAACGCAAGTTGCGGTTAGATTCGGAACAGATGGAACGTGACGTTCCCTCGATCATTCCGCCGCCAGCGCACATTTGCAAGGAGACCGTGAGCGATGCAGAAATTCCGGGTGGGCGTCATTGGATTTGGCTGGGTGGCCGGAGCCCATATCGAGGCGATTCAGGCGACGGGACAGGCCGATGTGGTGGCAGTTTGTTCCTCGCGACCACTGGACGAAAGGGGACTCGAAGCTCGGTTTCACACTCCGATACAGGCCGTCTCGCAGATTGACGCGCTCCTCGCGCTGGATGTCGATGTGGTGTCCATCTGCAGTTATCCCTACCAGCATCCCGAGCATGTCCGGGCAGTCGCCGCGGCGGGGAAGCATCTCATCATTGAGAAGCCGCTGGCGCTGGATCTGGCCGGGCTACGGAGCCTGGAGTCTGCAGTCACCGCGGCGGGCGTGAAGACGTGCGTCTGTTTCGAATGTCGCTACTCCAGCCAGTTTCTGACGACCCGCGCGATGATTGACCGGGGTCTGCTGGGCACCGTGCACTACGGCGAGGTCGACTACTACCACGGCATCGGTCCGTGGTATGGACAGTATCGCTGGAACACGCGACGCGATGCCGGAGGGAGCAGTCTGCTGTCGGCGGGCTGTCATGCGATGGACGCACTGTTGCTGTGCATGGGGGGAGTGCCTGAGTCGGTCACCAGTTACTCGACCCGCTCCGCCAGTGATATTTTTCAGCCCTACGAATACGACACGACTAGCGTTTCCATCGTGCGCTTCACCGACGGTCGTGTCGGTAAAACCACCTCCTGCATCGACTGCCTGCAACCGTACTACTTCCACACGCATCTGGTGGGCAGCGAAGGGAGCCTGCTGGACGATCGGTTCTATTCCCGCACGCTGGGCGGTCTCAATGGCCTGAAGAAAGACCGCTGGAGTCAGTTGGGAATGTCGCTGATGGATTCCGGCGATGTCTCGGATCACCCCTACCAAGTGCAGTTTGCGGCGTTCTTTGAATCGCTGCGTAACCACCAGGTGATGCCATTGACCAGTCTGTCGGATGCCATCCGCACGCACGAGCTGATTTTTGCGGCCGACTTGTCTGCGAAGGAACGTCGGCCAGTGATGCTCTCGGAAGTGCAGCGCTGACCGAGGCGCAACCTTTCAGCAACATCTGCCGGCTTCGCTATCGCGTCGAGCGTGCGCCGGCGGCCCGGGCGGTACTGCCAGGCCGAGTGGTCGGTTGACTACGGGAGGCCATGGTCGAGGGACGCGGACGGTAGATGGGGACCGAAACCCCGGGAGGAACCGAGTTGCCCACTTCCAGCGACGGATCGTGCGGAGTTCGCGGACGATTCATTTCGTGCAGATCGTCATGCAGCGACTTCAGCTCTTCAATCGACCAGTTCTCGATCGGCCATGATGCCGGGAACAGGCCGGTGTGATTGGGCCCCCGCAGGTGCCGGGCAATCTCGGGCTGCGACACGATATCGCGCCCTTCGATATTCCAGTGATTGCCACGGAGCGGATACGCCCCCGAGGTACCGACTGTGATCGTGAGTGGCGTTGCCGGAACGGGCCGCTCCATCACACCATTGAGAAGCCAGCCAAACGTGTAGGCATCCAGTGGCGTGCTGCACCCGTCCTGAAATGAACGGACCACCTCTCCCATTTCAATCGCCAGCACGGCGGGATACTCGACGACCTTCCATCGCTCCAGATCGTTGGCAACCTCTGTGGACGTCACCAACTGCACGTGCTGATCGGGTGAATTGCCGATTTGCCAGCCGGCGCGGCGGAGTTTCTCAAAGACGCCGCCCGGTTCGTTCCAGCGGACCAATTGATCACGCGAGGCGGCATTCTCGTCGGTCACAATGACCACCCGCGGCGAGCGAACGGACGTTCCGTGCAATCCGGCTTCCGGATCGCCAGCAGGGGTGTCCAGATTTGTGGCAGCGGGATCAGCAGTCGCCCGCGCGGGCAACGAAGCGGCC
>JBGSIP010000770.1:0-6107 GCA_041742495.1 Planctomycetaceae bacterium | reverse complement strand
GGGCCGGCCGCGTATGAGTGGATTTGCGAGAACGGCGTCCCTGTGGTCGGTGCTCCCAAACGTCGCCCGGATGGGGCCTACCAGTTTTTTGTCACCGATCCCGACGGACACGTGATTGAGCTGTGCATGCCGTGAGGCCGGGCGGAACAGGCAGGCTGGCGCGGGGGGAATTCCGCGGTGGTCGAGCGGTCTCCGGGAACTGTAAATCCGTTGCTGGCATCCCGTTCGGGATCGAGCTTATACTGGCGCCGTAAGTCCGGAGATCCCATCGCGGAGAGTGTGGTGCTGGTCGTCGGGGGGCTGGGCAAGCGTGGCAAGCCTCGGCCGGTTCCCCTCTGAGATCGCCCCGCGCGGAACCTGAGAATCTGCATGAAGAATGTCATTGTAGCCTCGATCGCCGTGGCGAGTCTGACCGGTCTGCTGGCGTTGCTGGATTTGGCCATGGGCATTCCGTTTGAGCGCTTCAGCATCTTTATGGACGTGGCCTTTCTGCTGACGGCAGCGATGATTGGCTACATGGGCTATGACGCGCTGCGGGACGCCAAGTGACGTGACATCGCCATAGCGCGGAGTCACAGAGGCCGGTGCGACACACCCAACTGGCTCGTTGAAGCGTTCCCCGGCGGCGTCGGCCTGTTTGTGCCGCTCGCTTGGCTACAAGTTCTGACGCCCTTGAGCGAGAGCACTGGCAAGGCCCAGTGCTGTCTGGACATGAATGTCGCTGTGTGACGGGACGGACCACGGGCGGGTGCGTCGAGAGCCGCCGAGAGTTGCCGGTGTGACCCGGCGCGAGAATACGATCTGTCGATCCGCGGGGCGAAGGTCAACCGCGGTCTGTGAGGGATACAACAGCGATGAGTGACGTCGTTTATCTGGGTGTGGATCTGGGGGCCGAAAGTGGTCGCGTGATGGCGGGCCGATTTGACGGCCGGCAGTTGCGTCTCGAGGAGATCCATCGTTTTGCAAACACCCCGGTCAGGGTGGCGGGAACGCTGCGCTGGAACCTGATTGGTTTGTGGAAGGAGATTCAGGACGGGCTACGGAAGGCGGCGGCCAAGTTTGGGAACTCCATCGCGTCGGTGGGAGTCGACACGTGGGGGGTCGACTATGTGTTGCTGCGGGGTGATGAGATTGTCGCCCAGCCGTATCACTATCGCGATGCCCGGACGCGCGGGGTGCTGGACTGGGCGAGCGGCCGTGTGTCGCGAGCTGATATTTTTGCCCAGACCGGGCTGCAGTTTATGGAGATCAACACGCTGTATCAGTTGATCGCCGCGCAGCAGAACACACCGGAAATTCTGGCGGGGGCCGAGCGACTGCTGCTGATTCCGGACTTCTTTCACTGGCTGCTGTCAGGCAGCCGCGTGGTGGAGTTCACCAACGCGACGACGACGCAGTTCTTCAACCCGACCACGCGGGACTGGGCGTTTGACCTGCTGGGGCAGTTTGAGATCCCCACCGGTTTCCTGCCAGAAGTGGTCCCGCCAGGTACGCGGCTGGGACCGCTGCGACCGGACGTGTGTGCGGACTTGGGGTTGCCGCGAATTCCTGTGATTGCGCCGCCAACACACGACACAGGTTCAGCCGTGGCGGCGGTGCCGACGGCTTTGACGGGGCGCGCGAACTGGGCGTATATCAGCTCGGGGACGTGGTCGCTGATTGGGGTGGAAGTGCAGGACGCCGTGCTGACTCCCGCGGCGCTGGCGCAGAACGTCACCAACGAAGGTGGCGTGGACGGGACGTTCCGGTTGCTGAAGAACGTGATGGGATTGTGGCTGGTGCAGCAGAGCCGGCGCAGCTTTGAGCAGGCGGGGCAGACTTGGGACTACACTCGCTTGACGCAGGCCGCCGCGGAAGCAACGCCGTTTCGATCAATCATCGATCCGAATCACGACTCGTTGTTGAACCCCGCGGACATGCCGACCGCCATTCGCGAGGCGTGCCGCCGCACGGGACAGCCGGTGCCAGAGACGGAAGGAGCCGTCATTCGCTGTGCGCTGGAGAGCCTGGCATTGAAATACCGTCATGTGCTGCGCGGGCTGGAGCAACTGACGGGCGAACGAGTGGAAGTGATACATGTGGTGGGCGGCGGATCGAACAATGATCTGCTGAATCAGTTCACCGCCGATGCGTGCGGAGTGCCCGTGGAAGCGGGGCCGACAGAAGCAACAGTGATGGGGAACCTGCTCACGCAGGCGCGATCGGCGGGGGAGATTGCTTCGCTGTCGGACTTGCGTTCGGTGGTGCGGCAGTCGTTCCCGGTCAAGCGGTTTGAACCGCGTCAGGCGCATGAGTGGGCAGCCGCGAATGAACGCTTTGATGAACTGGTGTCCGCCGCGGGCCGGACTTCGTAGGCGGCGGGTGGACTTCGTGGCTCTGGCTGGCGGATTGCCACCTGCTGAGCGGTGCGTGTGGGCGAGTCTGTGTGTGAAGGACAATACCGGGCACCAGAATCGCGGCTGGGTGAGCCAGCGAGGACACATTTGTTGGGTGAGGGAAGGCTGAGATCATGGGTTTGTTTTCGCGGCTCAAAGCAGGCCTGGCCAAGACCAAGCAGATTCTGCAGACGGACGTGCGGGATCTGTTTCGCTCGGGGGAGATCCTCACTGAAACGCACATCACTGATTTTGAGCGGCGGTTGATTCAGACGGACATGGGGTTTGCCGCGGCGAGTGAAGTGGTGGAGGATCTGCGCGCGCGGCACCTGGGACGGACGGTGGTGGTGGCTGAGATCTGGCAGACGGTGCGCGACCGGCTGCAAAAGCTGCTGGAAGGGAACGGCGACGCCAGTTTTGACGCCAGCCAGCCGCTGAGTCCGCTGACGTTTGCCGAGAGCGGACCGACAGTGATTCTGGTGGCGGGTGTGAATGGCGCGGGGAAGACCACGTCGATTGCCAAGCTCGCCAATCTGCTGACAAAGGCGAAGAAAAAAGTCGTGCTGGCCGCGGGGGACACGTTTCGCGCGGCGGCCGTCGAACAATTGACGATGTGGAGCCAGCGGATCGGCTGCGAGATTGTGCGGAAGGAGTCTGGTGCCGATCCATCCGCGGTGGCATATGCCGGTTGTGACCGGGTGCTGGAGACCGGCGCCGACGTGCTGATCATCGATACGGCAGGCCGGCTGCAGACGCAGCAGAATCTGATGCAGGAGCTGGAGAAAATCTTCCGGGTGATCAACAAGAAGATTCCCGGTGCGCCGCACGAAAGTCTGCTGGTGCTGGATGCGACCACGGGACAGAACGGGTTGAGCCAGGCGCGCAGTTTTTCGCAGGCGACGCGCTGTACCGGGCTAGTGCTGGCGAAGCTGGACGGCACGGCGAAGGGGGGCGTGACGATTGCCATTCGCCAGTCGCTGGGGATTCCGGTCAAGTACATTGGAGTCGGCGAGCAGATCGATGATCTGCAGGTGTTCAATCCGTGTGCGTTCACGGATGCCCTGTTCGAGAAATGACCCCGCGACCGCTGGAAAGCAGGCTGGATTCATGACGGTCGACTTCTCTTCCGAGAGTCTGTCTCACGACCCGATCCACGGATACATTTCCTTTGTGTCGCGCTCGGCAGAGACGGCGCAGGAGGTGACCGAACAGGATCTGATCGATCATCCGTGGGTGCAGCGGATGCGGCAGATTCATCAGTTGCAGACAGCGTGGTGGGTGTTTCCCTCGGCGGAGCACATGCGGTTCCAACATGTACTGGGGGCCATGCATCTGGCGTCACGGTGCATTCAGGAGTGGTATCCGTCACTGCGCGAAGCGTGCCCGAATGTGCCTTCGCTCGGGTATGTCGAAAGCCTCGTGCGGATTGCCGCACTGCTGCATGATGTGGGGCATGGGCCGTTTGGCCACTTCTTTGACGATCACTATCTCGATCAGTTTGGCATCACGCATGAGGACCTGGGTGCACTAATCATTCAGCAGGAACTGGGGCACCTCATTGCGGGGATCCGGCGGAATCCGAATGGGCGGCTGGCTCACTTGGAAGTGCTCGATCCGGCGCAGGTGGGCTGGCTGATTCGCCGGCCGAAGGGGGCCGCCGGGGACGATGGTCACCCGGACTGGCTGCGCAAACTGCGGAGTCTGTTCAGCGGTATCTATACCGTGGACAACATGGACTTTGTGCTGCGGGATGCCTACATGTCGGGTTACAACATGAAGGCGTTCGATCTGTCTCGGCTGATTCACTACAGCTTTTTCACGCGGCAGGGGCTGACGATCCATGCGCGGGGGCTGCCGACGCTGATCAACTTTGTGGAGGTGCGGGCGAACCTGTTTCGCACGATTTACTTCCACCGCACGGTCCGGGCACTCGACAAGGCGCTGGAGGATCTGTTTCCGGTGACGATGCCGCATTTGTTCTCCGGAAATCCGGCGGATCATCTGGAGGCGTATCGCGGATTGACGGAGTCTTCGTTTCTGATTGATATCGGGCGGTGGACGCATTCCAGTGATCCGCGGTTGCGAGAACTGGGAGCGCAGTGGGCGGCGGTGCTGCGGCGAAACGTGAAATGGAAGATGGCCTGCGAGCGGACCGTGAACTTTCACACAGCCAGCGAAGAGCGGATGTCGATTCTGTCCGAGCCGGAACTGATCATTCGCCGAATGCGGGAGCGGTTGCCGCGGGAATTGCGAGAGATCGATCTGCGGTGGGACAGTGCGCGGCACTATCATCGTCCCAGCGGTCGCTTGCCGGTGGGGGGGCAGAACTTTCTGCACGATCCGTCGCTCGGAGAAGTGCGCGTGCTGAGCGATGACGAACTGTTCCGACAATTGCCGGTGAGCTTTGTGATCTTCCGCGTGTATGCGCAGACGCACGACCACGATGCGGCGTTGAATGCAGCCTTGACGGCAGTGCTGGGCGAAACCGTGGACGCCAAGACGAATATGTGACGTGCTCATAGGCTGACGCAGGGTGCGGCATGCGTGCCAACGGGTGGCCGCGCTGGCAGCAATGGCGCTCGTGCGAGTGATGCTCCGGGACGTTGCGCGGAGCCTGTCGATCAGGCGGCTTCCATCCAGCGCTTGGCATCTCCGGTGAGTCGATAGGCGATGCCTTCGGAGCGGCTGACGAGGTCGAACTCAAGATAGCCGAGTGCGATCAGGTGCCCGTGGGCTTTCGCAAGCTGGTCGGGCTCGACGTCCTGCAGTTCGGCCAGCCGGCGAAGCCAGGCGGGGCTGGACTGCTCGATGATGATTTCTCCCGCTTCTTTGCGGGAGTAGGCAATGAGGACCGCGTGCGCGGCGGACCCCGGCTCAATCTCAGGCAGGTCGAATTCCATAGCAAAAGGTGGTATCGGCGGCCGAGGTGGCTGGCCGCGATTCACAATACCCGCTGGGGCAGGACCCGTAGAACCGTCAGGTCGGCCCGGATTCGGCAGGGTTTCACCATCCGGCAAAGTCTGCCACCGGTTGCCGCGGTCTGGGCACAAATTCGCAGAGGCGGGATCAGCCGAGGGGGCTGGGGAAGAGGCGGTCGGCGATGGTGACCGCGAACAACCCGAGGCTGATGGCCGCATTCACGTTCAGAAAGGCAACGTTCACGCGGGTCAGGTCGTCGGGCCGGAGAATGAAGTGTTCGTAGGCCAGCAGGAGGCCGACGAAAAGCACACCCGTGAGGAAGATGGGCCCCAGGCCGGCGGCCCACCAGAGGATCAGCAGTGTGGCAAGCGTGAGCAGGTGGCTGAGTGCAGCGACGCGCAGAGCGGGGGCAAGTCCCAAGCGGGCCGGCAGGCTGTGGAGCCCAGCTTGCCGGTCGAAGGCAAAATCCTGGCAAGCGTAGATAATGTCGAAACCGCCGACCCAGAACAGCACCGAGAGTCCCAACAGCAGGGGCGTGATGTCGAGTGTGCCGCGAATCGCGAGCCAGGCGGCAAGCGGCGCGAGCATCAACGCAGCGCCCAGCCAGTAGTGGCACAGGGCGGTCCAGCGCTTGGCATAGGAGTAGCCGCACAGAAACAGCAACACGGGCAACGACAACCACAGCGGCCAGCGGTTGGGCAGGAAAATCAGCGTGGAGGCGACGAACAGCAGGCTGGTGCCGACGAGAAACAGCAGCACGGCTTGCGGCGTGAGGAGGCCGGCGGGGAGATGGCGACCGGCGGTGCGGGGGTT
>JBGSIP010000769.1:0-3306 GCA_041742495.1 Planctomycetaceae bacterium | reverse complement strand
ACGCTTGACGCAAACCAACGCCGTGTACCTCGGTTGGCTTTTCGATTCGTTTGGCATCGGGTTTAAAGATCACACGGCTGGGCAAGCCGGCCGGCCGTGGCACCCTGCCAGCACTGCGGCGAGCGGTGCCGCGACCGCCTGTGGGGGCGTTCCGCTGGCTATCATCTGCAAGACACGCGACTAGAATGCAGGGCTTGGCGAGGTCCACCCGGCAGCGGGCGGGCCGTGAATGTCATCTGCCGAGCTGCGGCAGCCTCCCGGATTGGCTGGGACGTTCGGCCGGAACAGCCATTCGGAACCGAAAGGCGTGCTTGTGGAGTCCTATGCACATCTGGCAGACGATACGTTTGTCAACCTGAATCTCAATACGGAGATCCCGCTCGCGGCCTCGCGCGAAACGGTGCTAGCGTTCTTTGAACGCGTGCAGAAGTCGTATCCCACGATGCGCAATTTCTACACCCGCGAAAACGGGGACTTTGTCCTGGAAGAGGACAAGGAACAGCCCAGTTATCGCTGGGTGGCGCTGGAAGCCCGCCGCATTTGCAGCGGGATGGTCAATCCGCCGAACGTCGAAGCCGCACTGGAACAGCATCGTCTGATTCTGCAGTTGATCCCGTTTATGCTCACGGTCAGTCCGCTCGACTGTGAAGCGATGGATCTGCTGATGGGCTTCGACTATGTGTATCGCGGCAATCATCACGAGCTGGTGGCGAATACGCTGGGGGCCAGTCCGCTGGCGGTTGCGCTGACCGACGCCGCTGGCGAACGGATTCTCAGTTGCGAGCCGTCGATCACCATTGCACTCGACGAGCAGTGCCGTCGGCAGAGCCGCCTGCTGGTGGAGAGCCGCACGACTGCCTATCAGGTGCGGCGGAACGAATTTGGTGAAGAGCCCATCAGTGTGTACTTCACCGTGCGACAGTACGGCAGTCTGCCGCCAGGTGCGACCTACGAGCAAACGCTGGCGGAATTGCGCCAGACGTCAGAGTCGCTGCTGGATGCGTTTGTGGTGCCGCAGGTTTTGCGGCCGCTCGCTCAGGCCATTGCGGCACGGTAGCAGGCATGACCAATCAGCACAGCGCAGCGGGGCGTGTGTGGGGCGGCCTGCAGCACGCGTTTTCCGGGGCGTGGAGTCTTGGGTGGCAGGTTTGTCTGGCGCTGTACTGGATGCTGATTGCCGCTGCCACACATCTGCCAGCCGATCAGATTCCCGATCTCAATGAGCTCGACAAGGTCATGCACTGGGGTGCATTTGGCGTATTGGGCGGCCTGTGGCGGCTGGCCAAGCCGCGCCGCGCGAGTGGCTGGGGCTGGTGTCTGGGAGGGACCGTCGTGCTGCTGCTGTATGCCGGACTCGATGAAATCTCCCAGCCGTTGGTGGGCCGCACCGCCGACCTGCGTGACTTTGCCGCCGACCTGTTCGGGCTGGCGACGGGCATCTGGGCGACACACGGAATTCTCGCGCTGCTGCTGACCCCGACGAAGCCAGCACACAACTCAATGTCAACAGAGACCGCCGCCGAATCGCTGGCCGCGGCCACGGAACAGGAAATGAGTCCACCATGAAGCTGGGTGTGTTTGGCGGTACGTTCGATCCCGTGCATGTGGGACACCTGCTGCTGGCAGAAGCGTGTCGCGATGCGTTGTCCCTCGCTGAGGTCCGCTGGATTCCCGCGCGCGAGCCCCCTCACAAGCCGGGGGCTGTCATCACGGCGGGCAAGCAGCGAGTGGAAATGCTGGAGTTCGCCACCGCGGGCTATCCGGAATTTGTGATCGACAGCCGGGAACTGAAACGTCCGGGCCCCAGCTTCACTGTCGACACGCTGCGGGAGCTGCAGCAGGAGTTTCCTGAGGCGGAATTGTTTCTGCTGATTGGTGCAGACTCCGTCCACGAACTGCAGACCTGGAAGCTGCCCGCCGAGATCGCTGCGCTCGCCACGATTGTCGGCGTGAACCGCCGCGGCGTGCCCGCTGTCAATCCGCAGGCACTCACGGGTCAACTGCCAGCCGAGGTGCTGTCCCGGCTTGTCGCTGTCGAGATGCCGGGCGTGGATATTTCCGCCAGTGATTTGCGCGACCGCGTTCGCCATGGCCGCAGCATCCGCTACCAGGTGCCACGCGCGGTTGAAATGTATGTGCGTGAACATCGGCTGTATGATTTGTTGGTCGGCGACGTGTGACGACGCCCGGCAGGCTGCTGGGGATCACTTCTGCGGGAGACGGCGATGTCGGCTCGAATTCTTTCCATCCAGGTTGGTCAGCCCCAGTGGTACGACGCGCCGGCGGGCGAAAAGCTGGCCGAGGGGCGGTGGCAGACGGCTTTCTTTAAGGAACCCGTGGACGGACCCGTGGAGTTCACCGTGGACGGCGTCGCTGGCGATGCGCAGGCTGACCGCCGGTTTCATGGTGGCCCTGACAAGGCGGTGCTGGCTTTCTCCGCCGATCATCACGCGGCCTTGCTCGCGGCAGACGGCATTGATGCGCCCCCGGGGGGCTTTGGCGAGAACTTGACCGTCTCGGGACTGGTGGAAACGGACGTCTGCATTGGCGATCGCTGGCAGGCCGGGGACGTGGTGTGGGAAGTATCGCAACCGCGGCAACCGTGCGTGAAACTGGCCCGGCGGTGGAATCAGCGGCAACTGGTCAAGCGGGTGACCGTCACTGGGTGGACCGGCTGGTACCTGCGTGTGGTCACGCCAGGTCGGCTGGCAGCACCACAAACACTGACTCTGGTCGAGCGTCCCCACGCGGACTGGACGGTCGCGCGGGCGCACCGGATGATGTACGCGAAACCGGCTGACGTGGACAGCGAGGCGTTGACCGAGCTGATCCGCTTGCCGGCGCTGTCGCTGGCGTGGCAGCAGGAATTGAGCGAGAAACTGTCACGGTTGTAAATTGTGGCGCAGCCGTGAGCCATCGCCATGGCAACTGCGTTGTGTGGCTCACGGTGAACTGCCGGTGATGGTCCCCCCACGATGGACTGCTGCTGGTGGAGTCTGGGCAGCACCAACCACTAACAAACTGGCCACTGACAAACGACCACTGGCAGAGGGCCTGACGCCAGGTGGGCCGCGGCGGGTGAGTCGCAGGTCTGGGAATGGGAACAGCGGATGACGGCCGGGGACTCGCAGCACGAATCCGATGATGCCGCCGTTGCTCCGCCGTCCTTTGAGGAGACACCGCGCACGCCGCAGGAACAGGCGCAAACGTTTCCGTGCCCGCAATGTGGTGCGGATGTTGTGTTTGATATTGAATCGCAGGGGGTCCGTTGCCCGTATTGCTCGTTTCAGCGGGCGTTGTCCGTTG
>JBGSIP010000768.1:0-2400 GCA_041742495.1 Planctomycetaceae bacterium | reverse complement strand
TCATGATTGAGCCCTTGCCAAACGCCTTTTCAATTTGCCCCAACGCATTGCTCAACTGGCCGTCACCGTGTCCGGCGAACGGAGCAGGTTCCGGAGTGGACGACGATCGACCGCGCGCTTTAGCGGGCATGCAGCAATCCTTCACGCAGCAGGCTCAAGCGGGGGCCGCGAGTTCCTGCGAATTGAGAAATGACCAGTGGCCGTCCACCTCACGCTGGCGGATGCGTACTGAACGTGTGTTTATACTGCAGCCCAGGCGGGATGGCAAGCTGTATTTCGCCCATCTTAGCAGCTTTCGCGGCAAGGGAAGTCCGCCCCGGCGCGTCGCTGGAACTCGACAGCCGCGGCATCGTCGTTGGTCGGCAACGCATTCATCGCGTGTGCGATCTCCTCGAAATCGCCCCTCATGACGAAGGAGACGAAGTCAACCATGAGGCAGCCTGCGGCAACCTCCTGGCGCTGATCCTCTCCGTCCGCGAACCACTCCGTCCACGCCAGGCAGTCATGCCGTGACGTCGGAGTCCAGCGGTTGCCAGTGTTCGGCCTTTTGCCGGATGTCGTGATCCAGCAGCATCCGCAGGTAAGAGCGTCGCTCGTTGTCGGGTCCAAAACCGAGTTGGCGAGCCAGCCGCAACAGTGTGGCCGCAGCCGCCGATCGTTCCGAGCCCTTGGCCAGCAGTTCGATCTCCAGGAACCAGCCCAGTTCGACCACCTGATCGAGGGCGACGGTCACCGACTGCCCTTCCCAAGGGAGTTCGAACAGTTCCCGCTGCTTGATCACACTGCGCACCGGCTGGAATCCGAGTTGCGCAAACAGTGTCAGCAGTTGGCCGGGCAGCTTGCCCTGGCCTTTGGCCAGATGCACTTCGTGTTCGTGCCGGATCTTGGCTTGCGTATCCAGCACCGGCCCTTTGTACGTCAACAGGACATCGTCCCCGGACACACGAATGCGAAACGCTTCATCCGTGACGGCAAAATCGCGGCAGGGGTGCATGAGGTAGTCGTCCGACTGCTCCTCGCTGCCAACGAACCGCGCGCCCATGCCACGAATTTGCTCCCGCATCCCATCGGGATCGGCCAACGGGAACTTGAGCTCCACCTCGAATGTCTGCATCGAAAATCCTGTCGGTGAGAAATCGTGCCAGGGGTCGCCCGGCGAGGGCTCTCGCGCAAGAGAAATCGTATCATACCCCTTTGTCCAAACGAAGCGGCTTCCGGCCGAACGAGCCCGATTTGCACTCTCTGAAATGTGGGTAAGTGGTTCCCTGTCATGAGCTTACATCCTGCTGAGCGGTTTGTGGCACCGACCACAATGTCTGCGGGCACGCCGCTGAAAACCCTGTTGGGACCGTCCGCCATTGAACTGCTGGCCGACGCGTTGGCCTTAGCCGATCGGAATTTCGATCGTCGTGGTTTCCGGACGGCGGCTCTGCGCGGACTGGAGGAACTGGAACTGATGGCGCGGGGCAACCACATTGCGGGAGCTCTGGCGACTTTCCTGCCCACCGACTTCGCCGCGGCCGCCAAACTCGTGATTGCTGCGCTCGGCCCGGAACTGACGGCCACCGAAGGGAACGGGCTGCGTCCCTTCTTCTACCTGCCGATCAGTGCCTTCATCGCTCGTTTTGGCACGGACAATTTTGAGGCCGGCATGGAAGCCAACTACGAACTGACCAAACGAATGACTGCGGAATTCAGCATTCGGCCGTTTCTGGTCCAGCATCGTGCCGCGGCGCTGCGCAAGCTGGCCAAATGGACGAAGGATGCCAACCCGCATGTGCGTCGTCTGGTCAGCGAAGGGACTCGGCCACGGCTCCCGTGGGCGTCGCGCCTGCCGGAGTTCCAACAGAATCCGGACCTTGCCCTGCCGCTGCTAGAGAAACTGCGGGATGACGATGAACTCTACGTTCGCCGCTCCGTGGCCAATCACCTGGGAGATATCCTCAAGGACCATCCCGAGGTGGTGTATGCGTTGTGCGAAGAGTGGCTGGGGGGACTGGCACGCAAATCGGTCACAGTGGCCAACAATCGCCGCTGGATCATCCGGCACGCGGTGCGGCTCCCAGCCAAACGCAGCGACGCCCGGGCTCTCGCGTTGCGTCTTCAGGCGCAGCCTCAATAGCATGGTCGCGGTCGGCGGTAGATCACTGCGGTTTCAGATCCAAGGGTGAAGAACTCTCATGCTTTCCAGTTGGGCAGCGCAGATCTGGGTGGTCGGTATCGCGCTCGTTGTTCTCGGCACGCTATGGATTGTCGCTCTGGCCTTTGCTCACCGCTGGTGGCAGGGGTTCTTGATGCTGTTGGGCTCGGTGCTGTTGATTGGGCCGCCCGTCTATGTGCTGTGGCATTTTCGGCGGACGTGGCGCGCTGGCGCCGTCTGGCTGACTGGCGTGCTGCTGG
>JBGSIP010000767.1:0-2416 GCA_041742495.1 Planctomycetaceae bacterium | reverse complement strand
GCCGGTGGTGCCGGTGGTCCCGGTGCTGGTGCGGGTGCACCAACGGGTGGTGCTGCGTCGAATCCGGCGCAATTCTTAGCCCGCATGGATGCCGACGGGGATGGTTCGCTGAGCGAGTCTGAACTCCCCGAACGCATGCGTTCGCGGTTTGCAACAATGGATTCGGACCAGGACGGCAAAATCTCCGCCGTGGAGCTGCGGCAGTCGATGGGCAATAATGCCGGAGCGAGGGCTCCTGCCGGACAGGAGTAACCTGCGCGATGTCGACCGTTGTCGCTCCTCCGCAGTCAGCATTCGCTGCGGAATTGATCGATCTGGCCAAGGACTATTTCCTGGGCGAGGTCACTGTCAGCGCGCTGCGCGGCGTGACGTTCAACGTGCCTCATGGGGATTTTCTGGCCATCATGGGCAAGTCCGGCAGCGGCAAGAGCACGCTGCTGAATCTGCTGGGCGCACTCGATCGTCCCACCCGTGGACAGTACATCCTGGGTGGGACCGACGTCGCCCGCATGTCCGACGACGATCTCTCCACGGTCCGGAATGAGATGATTGGCTTTATCTTCCAGTCATTCAATCTCATCACACAGTACACCGTGCTGGAGAACATGCTGCTGCCGCTGCAATATCGGCGGTCGAACCCCATCGTCGGTAAAGACGACATCGCGTTTGCTGAGCATTTGGCAGAGCGCGTCGGCCTGGCCGATCGACTCGATCACCGGCCGTTTCAACTGTCGGGGGGGCAGCAGCAGCGTGTGGCGATTGCCCGGGCGCTCGTCAACAACCCGCGCATCATCATGGCGGATGAACCGACGGGGAACCTTGACTCTCGTACTGAGGCGGAAATCATGGCGATTCTGCACAGCCTCAATGCCGAAGGCCGCACCATTCTGATGGTCACGCACGAGCCCTCCGTGGCGCGGCAGTCGCGACGTCAGGTGGTGATGAAGGACGGTCTCGTGGAACGGATTGGCGTGCTGGACGATCTCGACTAACGCGCTCTCGGGTGCGTTTCATCTGACCTTTTGCCTGCCCGTCGTGTGCCACGGCGTTACTCATGATCACGCTCTTCCGCTCGATTCGCTCTGCCATCAAAAGCCTGCTGCTGCACAAGCTGCGGTCGGGCCTGACAATGCTGGGCATCGTGTTTGGCGTCTTTTCGGTGATTGCCATGCTGGCGATTGGCGAAGGGGCCAGTGCCCAGGCTCAGCAGCAGGTGCTGGCGCTGGGGGCCACCAATATCATCGTTCGCAGCGTCAAGCCCCCGGAAAGCGCCTCGTCCGGCAGCAGTTCCAGTCGCTCCCGAGTGCTCTCCTACGGCTTGTTGCGATCGGACTACCGGCTGCTGGCCAACTCGATTCCCACCGTGCGCATGGCGGTTCCCATTCGGGAAATTGTCCAGGAAGCCCGCTTTCTCCATCGCAGCATGAACATCCGGCTGGTTGGCTGCACGCCTGAGTATCTGACCGTCAACCACATTGCGATGTCGCGCGGGCGGTTCATTTCCGAGCATGACCAGCGACAATTGGCCAATGTGGCCGTCTTGGCCGACGAAGCCGCGTCGGTGCTGTTTCCGTATGAAGATCCCATCAACCAGGCGATTCTGATCAACAATGAGTCGTACCAGGTGATTGGAGTCACGCAGAACCGCACCCCCTCCGCATCTGTCGGGGGCAGCCTTTCCGCTCAGGATTTCAACAAGGACATCTACATCCCGCTGCGGACGCTGGAGTCCCGCTTTGGCGATCTGATTGTCCGCATGGCGGCCGGCTCCTTCACTGCCGAACAGATGGAGTTGAGTCAGGTCACGCTGTGTCTGGACCGGCGGGAAGACGTGATTTCCACAGCGCAGGTCGTGCGCGAATCGATGGAACGCACACACCCTGATCTGTCGGATTATGCGGTCGTCGTGCCGCTCGAACTGCTCAAGCAGGCGGACCAGATCCGGTACATCTTCAATTTTGTGCTGGGGTCGATCGCGGCGATCAGTCTGATCGTCGGCGGCATCGGCATCATGAACATCATGCTGGCCACCGTGACGGAACGGACCCGGGAGATTGGCATTCGGCGGGCGCTTGGCGCGCGACGGGCCGACATCATCTATCAGTTTCTCACCGAAACTGTCGTACTCTCGGGCACGGGGGGACTGATGGGGGTCGTGCTAGGTCTGCTGACTCCCTTCTCATTCGTTGGGCTTAAGGCGCTGGCGCAGCGCGCGTTCCTGACTGGGGAGGCCACCGACGTCGCCCGGCTGTTCCTCGAAATGACGCCCAAGGTGCCCACCTGGAGCCTGCCGCTGGCGTTTGGGATTTCGATGCTCATCGGCGTGGTGTTCGGTGTGTATCCCGCCCAGCGTGCGGCCCGGCTCGATCCCATCGAAGCCCTCCGCCACGAGTAGCCCCGCTGCCGTCGCCAACAC
>JBGSIP010000766.1:0-5116 GCA_041742495.1 Planctomycetaceae bacterium | reverse complement strand
GACAGCGTGCTGAACTTCGCTCAGACCAACGATCAGGCCGATAACCAGCAGGGTGGCGATCAGCACGAGTTCAGCGGAGACGATGAAGCCGGCTTCATCGGCCAGAAGTTGTTTCAACATGATTGTGTTTCCTGGATGGTAGCTGTGTTAACTTGAGAGACCTGAAGAGTTTGTGTTCAGGAGCCCGGAATCGAACGGTTGCAAAATCCGCTCGAAATCACGTGCAGCGCAGCCCGAACGTCTACGTGGTTTGCCGGCCGGCAATGACGGCGCTCCGAATCACGTTGCCGCTCGGCAACAGGTCGGACCATCCGTCGAAATGGACGCAAAGCAGAGCGGATGCCATGGTCCGACTTTGTCGTTTATACAGGCTGATGCAGAGCCTCAACACGCGACGCAAGTCGTTCTCTGAATTGACATTAACATTGCGCGCACAAAAACAGGCCGGGGAGTCACAAAGACTCCTCGACCTGGTGCCTGTGTACCAGTTTGTGAACGACTGCCATTGACGGGCGCTCATCCGCCCTGACAACTGTGCCTGCCAGAATCCCGGGGGGCACCGACGGAAGACCAGCCGCCGATGGTTACTGGCAGCAGCCAACCCCGCCGCCGCCGCTGTAGTCACTCCCGGGAACCGCATAGCTGCTGTTTCCGCCGCGATAGATCAAGACGGGGCGTGATACCCGGGGCTGCGGTACGGACGTTGGCACGGACTCCAGGCTCACCTGCGGAAGGACGACGCTCGATGTGCAATCCGGACAGGGTGTTACCACCGGCGCTGGTGTCATCGAGGGGCTCACCGTCGCCGGTGGACAGGCCACCGGAACATCGACCGCAGGCACGGGTGCCAGGATCGGAGCGGGAGGCACGCTGGATTCCGCGTCAGCGGCCGGCGGACATGGCACGATGGCCTGCGGTGGCTCACTCACCTCAGGAATCACAGTGGCCGGAGCGACCGTCCGCGGGACCACCGTGGTGGTGCCTGAGAAGGTGGCCGGGCCATCACCGCGATCGCCGTCATCCAGATCGACAAAGCTGGAACCCGTTGTCCGCGACTTACAACACCACGGGCTACTGGCGCTGAAACCCGAGAAGCAATAGGACTGATTCAGCGATCCAATCGCCCCCGCCACGTCTGCCAGCTCGGAATTCACAGCCTTCTGCAGGCAGGTCAGGCCGGTAATCAGTCCGATGACGAGCAGAGTCGACACCAGGATCAGTTCGGCAGAGATCACAAAACCCTGCTCGTCCTGCCAGAACTCCGCCGCCAATGTCGCCCAGCCATGGGACATGTTCGCTCCGCCGGTTCCGTCCCGCGGATTCTCGTGATTCAAGCCGCACATCGTTTCCGTCCTCCAACTGAACTTGCTCTGAGAGAAAACCGCCCGTGGCCTCCGAGAGGGAGCACCACTGCGGACTGGCCGCGAATTGGGAGGGGGTTCGATCGCAGCGTCCGCGGGCTGGTGGGCCGCCGACGCGGAAGAGTCAGCCGCGGCCCCGACAGGGAGTTCCGGAGAACTCCCCGCCGAGGCGTTCGGCTTCTCACCAGGGACAGGCCCTGGCCTCTGACCCCGCCCCAAGCAGGGTCAAAGTTGGCGGTCTCTCAGGTCGCCACACGCACTCCCTTTCGGGAAACAACGTGTCTGGTCGGCCAGTCGCTGCCATCGGCGCGACCGGCACATTGATCGATGTCGATCGAGTCGGCACAACCGGCCAACTCGATATCCCCGTTCAGGTCGTTACCACCCGAACGATCAATACCATTGGCACAGTCCGTACCATCGCGCGCTAAACTGCCGCGAATGAAGCGGCCTGAAATACAGTAAGTGATTTCACAAAAAACACTTATGACGATGCTCCGAATTTTCCGACGCTGCCGGTTGTGCCGATCATGCCGGTCGCAGTGATTCTGCCGGCAAACAAGCGCCAATGGCGTTTGTTCAGCTTTCTGGGCGCGCGAGCCAGGCGCCGCGCCCGCTGTCATGGAAAACTGGCGCAACCAACCGCGTTTGCCGGGAGATCGCGTTCTGGCCAGGCAGTACAGCCGGCGTCGGCTGGGCGATTCAGTGCCCGCGAAGCGCCGAATCCGTGCATCGGGTCCCGGCGAGCGTTAGACTTCGCGACGGCAATCCTGTCCGCCACGCCGTCGGCTCGGTTTCACGAGCACCGGGATGTGAGCGGGCCGCATCACGTTCATGTGCCTCCGCCCGTTTCAGGCGACTCCTCCACGGCGTGTGCGCGGCGGATCACGCGCCGTCCGGCAGTGGGCGGCCAGAGCGGTCAGAAAGAAGCGACATGGCGACGGCGCTGGTCACCGGAGGAGCGGGTTTCATCGGCAGTCATCTCGTCGAGTTCTTGCTCGCTCGAGGCGACGCGGTGATCGTCCTGGATAATCTCTCGACCGGTCAGATGCAGAACCTTTCGCACCTGACCGCCCACGAACGGCTCAAGATCTCCCTCGGTTCGATCACCGACCCGGTGTTGATGTCCGACCTGGTGCGTCAGGCCGACGTGATCTTCCATCTCGCGGCCGCGGTGGGGGTGAAGATCGTCGCCGAAGATCCCGTGCGTACGATCGAGACCAACATCTATCCCACCGAATTCCTGTTGCGTCTGGCGGTGCAGTCCGGCAAGCGGTTTTTCCTGGCCAGCACCAGCGAGGTCTACGGGAAGAACCCCAAGGAGCGGTGGTCCGAAGAGGACGACCTGTTGTTTGGCCCGACCAGCCGTCCGCGCTGGGCCTATGGCTGTTCCAAGGCGATCGACGAGTTTTTGGCGCTGGCGTATTTTCGCAAACATGCCCTGCCGGTGGTGATTGGACGTTTCTTCAACGTCGTCGGTCCCCGCCAGGTCGGCAACTACGGCATGGTCATCCCCCGGTTTGTCGATCAGGCGCTCGCCGGAGGTCCCATTGTCGTTTACGATGATGGCGAACAAGAGCGATGCTTTGCGCATGTGAAAGAGGTGGTTCGTTGCGTGGTCGCGCTGACCGAAACACCCGGCTCGGCAGGTCAGATTTTCAACATCGGCAGCGACGAAGCAGTGTCCATGAAGGACCTCGCCCGCGAAATCGCCCAAGTCATTAACCCGCAGATTGCCATTGAGCACATTTCCTACACCGAGGCCTATGGCGCCGACTTTGAAGATGTGCGTCGCCGGGTTCCCGATGTGAGCAAGCTCGAACGGACGCTCGGCTTCAAACCCTCCACCCCACGCAGCGAAATCATTCGCGACATCGTCGCCGCCAAACAGAATCGGGCCACGCCATCGGCTTGACGTAACTGGCCGCCATTCTCAGGTTGGGTTGGCAACGGATCATCCCTGCCACTCACACAGCGCAAACCCGTGCTTCGCGGCCGAGCGGCACGCTGGGCGGACGCTTGGTGTTGCCGAGCGAGGGTGCTGGAGAGTTCCGGCCCTGAAGTGTTACGGTAGTGGAGTACTACGGTAGTGGAGTGTAACGGGGCGGTTGCAGAGTCCTTCAGTGAGCGGCAGCGGGACGCGGTTCGATCTTTGATGCACAGCCAATGACATGATGCGTTCCCGCAAATCTCGCCGGTTGGCTCCGCAGCGTGGTCCTGCCACGCGCTGGGACGTGGCGCGCGGCAAACGCGTCAGTCTCTGGCAGAGTCTCACGCCACCGCAAATTTTCGTGGCGTCGTTCGTGCTGGTGATTCTACTGGGGACAGTGGGGCTCAAGTTCCTTCCCGGGCTCTATCGCGGTGCCGGCTTGAGTTGGATTGACGCCCTGTTCACAGCGACCAGTGCCGTCTGCGTCACGGGACTGATTGTGGTCGACACCGCCACTCACTTCACCACGGCCGGTCAAGCCTTTGTGCTGGCCCTCATTCAGATTGGCGGCTTGGGAATGCTGGTTCTCGCCAGCGTGATCATCGCCGCGTTGGGAGGCCGGCTGTCGCTGCGCACCGAAAGCGTCACTACCGGCGGCGGTGCCGGCCCCTATGTCGATGCTCGCCAGCTACTGTTTGATGTGGTCCGGTTTACGTTCGTCTTTGAGGCGTTGGGCGCGATCGCGTTGTGGAGCTTGTGGGCCCCCTCACAAGGGGGCACAGAGGCACTCTGGCCCGCCGTGTTTCACTCCGTCAGCGCGTTCTGCAATGCGGGCTTTTCGACCTACTCGAATTCGCTGATCCCCTTCCAGAGTTCACCTGGCACTCTGCTCGCGGTGTCCGCGCTGATTGTCTTTGGCGGCATCGGCTTTCTGACGCTGGAAGAGATCTACCTGCGACGGTTTGCAAAGACCAAGTCATCTCATCAGATGCCCCTGTCGATCCACAGCCGACTCGTCATCGTCACGACGCTGGTGCTCTTGGCGCTGGGCTGGTTGGGCTTTGCTCTGCTGGAGTGGAACAATACCCTCGCGGGCCTGACGATCTTCGACAAGCTCAACAACGCGCTGTTCATGAGTGTGACCGCCCGCACCGCTGGCTTTAACACCGTCGATTACGCGGAAGTCACCGACAGCTCCAACTTTCTCACCATTCTGCTGATGACGATTGGAGGTTCTCCTGGCTCAACGGCCGGCGGGATCAAGACCACGTCGTTCGCCCTGCTGTTTCTGCTGGCGTGGTCCCGGTTGCGAGGGCACGAGACCACAATCTTTGGCAATCGTTCCATCCCCGAAGAAACAATCCAGCGCGCCGTCGGCCTGACCGTGCTGGCCACGATGGTCGTGGCCCTGGGAGTCTTTGCGCTGGCCGCCAATGGTGATTTTCATGCGGGCAAAGGGCGGTTTCTCGCCCGCATGTTCGAGGCCGTCAGCGCGTTCAACACGGTGGGCTTGTCGATGAACCTGACGGCCACACTCACGCCGGGCAGCAAACTGGTACTGATTCTGCTGATGTTTCTGGGACGCGTGGGACCGTTGTCTCTCGCCGCGGCGCTGGCCGTGCGACGCTCCCGCAACAAAAGCTTTCGATATGCCTACGAAGATGTGCTGGTCGGCTGATTCGGCTGGGCCATCCGCGGAGCTGCAGGAGCGAAACCATGAAACGCGTCGTTGTTGTCGGACTGGGAAACTTTGGCTTCAGCGTCGCTCAGACGCTCAGCTCCAATGGCCAGGACGTCATTGCCATCGATCATGATGGCGATGTCG
>JBGSIP010000765.1:0-9512 GCA_041742495.1 Planctomycetaceae bacterium | reverse complement strand
AGCAGCAGCATCCGGGGTTTGCGTTCTTTAGCAATTTCGGCCAATTTCACGGGATTCCGGATGGAGGTCCATTCGGTCCAGATCACCAGAGCCTGCAGCGTGTGCTTGGCGAAGCCGTTCTGCCACCAGATCATGGCGACGGCCATCACAGCCCCGATCACCGTGGTCCACAGGAAGGCGTTGAAGGTGATTGCCGCACCCAGCCAGGCTCCGATGCCGGCCATCAGTTTCACATCGCCAGCACCCATTCCGCCGACGGAATACAGCGGCATCAGGGTCAACAGGCCGACCACCATGCCCAGCAGGCCGTCACCCAGTCCCGACCAGCCGCCGGCCCAAGCGTTGTACACGAGGCCAGAGATCACCATCGGGAACGTCTGCCAGTTCGGCACGCGCAGTTGACGACCATCAATCCATGCAGCCCAGATCAGGACTGCGCTGACCAGCTTGACTGGCCAGTTCTCAAGAAACAATGCCTGCCAATCCATGATCCATTTCCTTTCAGAGGGCAGTTGAGGGGTCACTGTCGGTTTTGTGTCGCCAGACCAGCGTCTGATCACACGGGATGAAAACGCTCATCGTCTTCACCCCACCTCCATGCGGGAGGGCCTTGAAGGGGGCCGACAGTTACTGTCGACGACCTTGAAGGTCCTGTCAGAAACTCTGCCGCCCGCGAGTAAAACCGCAGGCGAAACTCAAACACACAACCGACTCACCGGGTGCGACTGGCTCTGCCAGTGTTCCTGCTCCTCTTGAAACGCGGCTCTGGCAACGCCAATGGCATCCGTGATCGTTTCAAGTCGGGGTTGTGCAACGGTCTGCTAGCGGCCCACAGGCAGCAGGCACCACAACATGGCGATGGCGGCTGCAATTCCGGCCTGCAGTTCAGCGAGGCCCAAGCCTTCGATCCAGAATGGAAACATGAGGGACCTCCAGTCGCGGAACGGACTGACGGGTCCGGGCGAACCCGAACCCGCCAGTGTGTGATTCCGTTGACCGCTAACAAGGACTAGACGAGGGCGGCAGCCGCTTCGCCGAACTTGCCGTTGGCGCTGGTACCAACGGTCCGGATCGTGCCGATACACACCACGATGATCAGAGCCATCATGATCGCGTACTCGACAGCCGTCGGGCCGTCTTCAGACTTCAGGAAGCTCTTAACGCGTGCGAAAACCTGGTTCATTGCCACAACTCCTTGGAGTGAAGGACGTGTCCCCACCTGGACTCACAGGCTAGGACATTCGCTGACTTGCGGGGCCGGCCCGGTTTGACTCGAACCGTTACTGCCGACCGCCACAGAAACCTACGTCGCCGTTGGAGAGAGGCAAATTTTTTTGGGCGGAATTTCCCTGCAAGTTGCCTCGGCCCCCTCATCGGCAAAGTGACTTGCCCCTCCGCCGAGCGCAGTCGTTACAACCGCCAAGACGACCGCAGCGAGATGGCGATCGAGCAGTCAGGTGAGACCGCTTCTGCCGGTCCTGCTGATTCCACTTGAGGCTGCGTCAGGCTGATCGGGAATTCGCCGGGTGCCACCGCTGGCTTGCCCAGCAGGGCCGAGCAAGGCTCTGTTGAGACGACATCGCTCTGGCAGGCGCAGTGAGAGTTGTGGCCGTCCATGGCTCGTTGTGACGTCGCGTGTGGCTCGCCCGCGATGGCATAGAGCCACCCGGAGCATGGTCACTGGCGGTCACAGTTGGACGAGCCAGCCGTGGCACGCGGCGTCTTGGCTCTGCATTCGCAAGGAATGACTGCCTCCGCAGCACCGATTGAATTTCGTACGGTCATTGCCCGAGCGATTCATGTCGGTAGCGAGCAACGGCTGGCGAGCACCGTCCAAGGGTAGTGTGTTGCGACGATGTCAGTTGACCACGTGACAAGGCATCAGCTCTTTGATGTGAACCAAGCCATCGAGTCGGGGCCGTCAGAGGCGTGTTGCCCGACGCCAGATTCGTTCGATCCGAATCGGATTGAACCGGTCTTCAGCAAGTTCATATTGCGGCTCGGCGAGGTTGCTGAACGCTCCACGGACGCGCTCGAACCTTGGCGGACAATCGCTTGACGCGGTCTCAGAAACAGAATGTCGCGGCGACCTGAAGCCGTGCGGCTTCCGGCTCTAATACGGCGTATGCGGATGGCTTGCTGCGCGTTGATCGGCCAAGCGTTCCATGGCGGCGAACGCCAGGAGCAGATTTCCCTGCGTCCAGTACAGCGGCGTGATGTCGTTGGGGCCGTAGGTTCCTTCTTCAAGGTAATACGACTCCGGACAACGTAGCGGTCCGAACGGAGCATGCTCTGCCGTGAGTTGTCCCAAAGCGCGGTTGAAGTGGTGCGTAGCCCAGGCGCAGTCGCTGGCGAATTCGGCGGCCGAGGTGCGTCGGCGAATCGCCAGTTCGGTGTGAATCACCGCGAGAATGGAATCGAAGATGCACCACTGAGCTTCCTGGCCCTGTTGCAGCAGGGCGTCGCGCGAGGCCAAATCGTCGGCGAATTCGCCGGTTCGCCGCTCAGGAGCCAGATTGGCTTTGTAGTTCGCGCACCAGTAGCTGTCACCCAGATAGCGTTTGATGCCAAAGGCCCCCATCAGATGCTGCCGCACGAGGTCGGCGAGTTGCCGGGTACTACTGGTCGAGAGCACCTGCAGAGGATACGCCAGAAATAGCACCGCGGCGTCCACACTGCGATGCTTGGTGGGATCGGGGCTAATGGTTTCCGCAGGGAGAGTGGCGGCCAGCATCGCTTGTCCGAGTTGTTCCAGGCGGGCAATGCGCGCGCGGAAGGGACTGGCTGCTTCTCCCGCGAAGTCGACGCCTGGTCCGTGACGATCTTCGACGCCCACGAGGCGGTCCAGCGCCCGCAGGCCGGCCACCACCGCTCCGACGCTGGAAGCGGCAACCTTGCGGACCTCTTCCCAATGCCCGCTGTCTTCGTCCTGCCAATACTGGACAGCCTCGAAGTAGCGAACGAAATTGCCCAGAACCTGGCGCGCTGCAGGTTCAGGTCGCCAGCCTTCATTGACGGCCAGCTCGCAGTACAGCCACAGAAAGTATCCGAGTGCATCGTTTTGCGCGTGTGGCCAGACCTCGACGTTTTCTTCCAGTGTGTTGCCGCGAAAGCGAATATGCGGGCGCTGCATGGCGTCGGCGTGATCGGCACGCCCTTCGATCACCGCGACCAGCCGCTGCCCGTACTTCACAAAGAACTGCATCAGCGCCTGCACGCAGCGGGTGGGGCGCAGGGCGTCCCCCGAGCGATACAGGGCATGGGCCACGTGAATGTTGTCACGGACCCAGACGTTGGCGTAGCCGGTGTAGGCGTATTCTTCGCTCAGCGCGATGGCCGCCGGAAACAGTCCGTTGTCCAGCGGCTGAAAATCGAAGGTGGGAAACTTCGCGAGATATTGCCGCAGTTCGGCCAGATCGTTGCGCGAGTACTCTTCCTTGAGCAGATCCGCGATTTCGCGGTGCTGTACCACCACGGGCCCCAGGGGCAGTTCAACCACGACCGCCTGGGGATCGCGCAACTCCAGATCAACGGGCATCAGCGTTATTCCTGGGCAGCAGGCGCCTCCTCGGGCTGCGCCGAGCCAGAGGTCACGCGGGTCAAGAGGACCGCTGCGACAATCAGGGTCCAGATGCCAATTCCCAGCCAACCGGTTTTGCCCCACACCGCCCACACCCCCGCCACGATGGCGATGAGAGTGGCCACGCCCATCAGCAGATTCACCACCACCCGTTGTCCCCCCTGCAACATCGCAGAACCGAGGACACGGCGGCTGTTCATCAATCCGAAGAAGGCCACATAGGCCAACGGGAGGAGCATCAGACCAATCACACTGGTCGGAATTGCCAGCCAGGCTGCCGCGTGCTTCCACAGCAGTGGGCCAAAAATTCCGGTCGCGGCGGCCATTGTACCAAAACGAAACGCGGTGCCACGCGCGGGGACGTCCAGCACTTCACAAAACACAAATCCAGACACCAGCATCAAGAGGGAAATTGTGGACAGGGCCATCCCCAGTACGCCCACTCCAAACACCACGCGGGCGAGAAACTCCCCGCACAGGGGTTCGAGGGCCGCGGCGAGAGCATCGACATCCCGGGTGACCAGTGTGGCTGCCAGTTTGGCTTCGGAGTCTTGCATGGCCGACCGTGCCGCAGTCACGTCAGCTTCGCTGGCCGTTGGATTGCTGGCGAGCGCCCGCTGCCGGGCGACCTTCAGTAGAATGGATTCCTGTTCCTGCACTTGAGCCACGGACATCTTGGCCGGTTCCGGAGCCACGGCGTGAAACTGGCTGGCTGCCGCCACCACCACGCAGGTGGTGGACAGCAGGTAGGGGATAAACATGCCAGTCGACAGATCGAACACGGCCAGTTCGGAATAGTTCTTGGTCCACTTGCGGGCCAGCAGCGAGTAGGGCAGCAGGAATGTCATGTTGATGCCGACCGCGGTTGCAAAGCCAGACATGGCGACATCGCGTTGCTGGAACACGATGTAGTTGGCCCAGTCACCCCGGTGGGTTTCGTCGATCGCTGTGAGTAGTCCGTCGAACGTGGCAGCGGGTCGGAACAGCGAGGTGAAATCAGGAATAAGCCCCTGACCGATGGCCCCCCACGAAATTCTGCCGTCCATGATCAGCCGCGCCACAACCCCGACAAAGCAGAGCACAATCAGGCCGACGACGATTTTGAGTGTCGCTTCGTAAAGGCGAATTCCCCAGCCGCCGCCGCCGTAGCTCCACGTCACCAGCGTGCAGATCACCAGCATGCTCAACACGAGGATCCACGTGCCGCCATCCCCGGCCAAAGGAGTACTGGCACCGAACACGTCGGGGAGCAGGTTCTTGCGAATCACGCCGACAGCCAGTGCATACTGCGGCAGGCACCAGACAATGTTCGCCATCAATGATGCGATCAGCCAGCCCCAGCCGAGCACCGGGTTCACATAGCGATTGATCTGACGGAAGGGGCGCTGCTGGGTATTGAGCGTCACGTACGAAATGCTACTGAGCATGATGATGCCCAGAATCATGGCGAGCGGCTGAACCCAGAGCATGGAGTAACCGGTGAGCACTCCCAGATACATACTGCTGGCCAGCGTTCCGCCACCCAGCGTCAGCGCGCTTTGCAGCCAGCCGGGGCCGGAGAGGCTCACATACCCCAGATACCGCCGCAATAGCGGTTTGGTCCGGAGATTGGCGACAACCTGTTCTTCGGTGAGCGGCGCGCCCGCGACGGAGGAGGGAGCAGCAGTATCGGTGGTCATGGCAGGCATCCCGCTGACAATTCGGACTGACAAAAATCGGCACTTTTCGTGCCGAAGTAGTCGAAGAAAAATTGAGGACTTTAAGACGTTAATCCCGCCCTTGCGACAAAACAAGGATGCCGTCAGCGGAAAGTGGGCTTCTGGCCGGAGTCTTGCCGTAGGAGCGGCAAGAGACACGCCAAGCGCATATCTCGCCTGGCAAAGTGCCTGGCACCTGGTGGTCACGAGGCCCACGCAATTCATTCGGGGCGAGCGTGATTGCTGCAGGTCGTATTGCTCAGCGGCGGCTGCTAGCCGCCCCAGCGTCGCTGCAGATTCTGAAAGACGGGGACGATCCCTGCGGCGGCCATGCCTGTCAACAGGCCGACCGCATGGGCCACGTTGGCGATGGGGCCGACCGCTCCGGAGAGGCAGGCGAAGAACCACACGAGAAACAGGAACGTCGTCATGCCGTCGACGCGAATCGGTTGAGCCGTCACCAACGTGCCGCGAATCCAGGCGTAGCCAAACAGCCCGTAGCCCACGCCGGACATCCCGCCAAAGCCGGGCCCATTCCAGAAATACTGTCCCACGTTGGAGAGCACCGCGCACGCCAGGACAAACAGCAGCATGAATCGATAGCCCCGAAAGCCCTCGATCATCGATCCCAGCCGGTGCAGCCACATCAGATTGAAGATCAGGTGTGCCGGCCCAAAGTGGATCAGGATGGGCGTGACCAGCCGCCAGATTTCACCCTGCCGCACTTCCGGCAGCCCATTGCTCCATCGCTCCTGCGGCGAGAACTGGCTGGTGGGGGCAGAGATGAACGCGCGGCTGAGTTTCGTCGGTGCCTCCTGGCCCAGGTTGGTCATGATCGCCACCAGCACGCACCCGGCGATCAGCAGCACAGTGATCACCGGCGGCACGGGAGCCTTGAGTTGCCAGCGATCTGCCATCCGGATTTCGGTGCTGGATTTGCGAGATCGACCAGGAGAGGCAGATTGTTGTTTCGCCGCGGTGGCAGTTCGCAACTTGTCCGTAACGCGAAATTTCTCGGCCTGCGGATTCTGGACGAATTCGGCGAGATCGGTTTTCAGCCGATGCACCTGGTCTTCGTCGTGAACCCACAGCCGCCAGGTCCCCTCGGTGTCGGTCCCGATCTGCTCGTGATCGACACTGACATCGCAGCCCTGTGCCGTGACATAGGCCGCAAAACCGTTGGCAAGCTGCCCGTTTGGTACGGTGCCGAGTGAACGCATGGAGAGCCGGCCGGGTTGGAGGGTGCGAAGGCTGGACGTTCTTTAAGTCCAAGGGAGTCAATGAATAGAAGCCATTTGTATGGGCGTCCAGTCCACTGAGCCGTTTTCTGTGTTCGACGGTGGTTTGCTAGTGGGAGGGGTGAGTACTGCTCCACGGGTCAAAGCGGATGGAGTCTTCGGCCATAAGAATATACGCAGTAAGTGCTTATGCGTGAAGGTTGGTGGGCCGTGCGAAGGTGAGACGAAAGAATTCTGTTGGCCTTTGTCGTCAAAGCCGATACAGTCACATTTGAACAGTATTCTGGCAGGGCACAGCAGGCAGGTACGGGTACGGGGACGAGACGGCAGCATTGACGGTTCGTAATGGATGACGAACAGGGGCATAGACGATGATCTCAGACCAATTTCGCTATGCCGAACTGCATGCGAGGTCCAATTTCACATTCCTCGAAGGGGCGTCACATCCCGATGAATTGATCAAGCGAGCGGCGGAGCTGGGATATGCGGCGCTGGCGCTGACCGACCGTGAAACACTGGCCGGCATCGTGCGGGCGAATACCGCCACCCGCGAGACTCCGTTGAAACTGATTGTGGGGGCAGAGATCACCCCCGTCGATGGGCCACCGGTGGTGTTGTGGGCCACCAATCGTGAGGGGTATGGCAATCTGAGCCAGTTGATCACACTGGGCCGTCGGCGAGCTCCCAAGGGGGCTTGCCAGTTGGGCGTGGCCGACATCTGCGCTCAGGCGGGACATTTGTTGGCGGGTGTGTGGCTGCCCGATCCGTGGACCCCTGTGGCTGGCGGGATGCGCGGCAGTCCACATGCCCGCGAGCCACAGGCGGCACTCGTCACGCGGCAGGCGTTGTCGCAATATGCCGAGGCCTTTGGACGTGGCTGCTATTTGCTGGCGGAGTTTCAACGTGGTCCACGCGACGAGCAGTGGGCAGAGTATCTGTCGCACATGTCGCGGGAGTGGCGCTGGCCGCTCGTGGCAGCGGGCGGCGTGCTGTATCACGTTGCCGCGCGCAAGGTGCTGCAGGATGTCGTGACGTGCATCCGTCACAAAACATCGATCACGGCCGCGAGCGGCTTACTGCGTCCCAATGCACAGCAATATCTGCGGTCGCTGGGCGAGTTACGGGACGTATTTCGCCGGCTGCCGGAGGCGCTTGAGCGAACGTGTGAAATCGCCGCGGCCTGCACCTTCTCGCTGGAAGAACTGCGGTACGAATATCCCGAAGAACTGGCATCGGCAGGCCAGACGCCCTTTGGGCACCTGTGTACGTTGACGTGGGCCGGGGCAGCGCGTCGCTATCCAGCCGGCGTGCCCGCGGACATCCGGGAGATGATTCAGCATGAACTGGTGCTGATTCAGGAACTGCAGTACGAGGCTTTTTTCCTCACCGTGTGGGACCTGGTGCAGTTTGCCCGGTCCCGCGAAATTCTGTGTCAGGGGCGCGGTTCTGCCGCCAACTCGGTGGTCTGTTTCTGTCTGGAGATCACCTCGGTTGATCCCCGCCGCATCAATGTGCTGTTTGAGCGGTTCGTCAGTCGAGAACGCAATGAAGCGCCGGACATCGACGTCGACTTTGAACATGAACGCCGCGAAGAAGTGCTGCAGTATCTGTATGCCAAATATGGCCGCGAGCGGGCAGGTCTGGCGGCGGTGACGATCACATATCGCACGAAGTCGGCGATTCGGGATGTCGGGAAAGTGCTGGGATTGTCGCTGGATCTGATTGACCGGCTGTCCAAGTTGACGGCAGGCACCTGGGACACCGACCAGTTACCCGCCCGTTGTCAGGAGGCGGGGTTAAATCCCACCAGCGAGTTGGGGCGGCGGTTCATCGCCATTGTGCGGGAGTTAAAGGGCTTTCCGCGGCATCTGTCGCAACATGTGGGGGGCATGGTCATCACGCGCGGTCCGTTGAGCCGGCTGGTACCGCTGGAAAACGCCGCCATGGAGGGGCGGACGGTGGTGCAGTGGAACAAGGACGATCTGGACGATCTGGGGATTCTCAAGGTCGATTGTCTGGCGCTGGGCATGTTGACTGCCATTCGGAAGTGCTTTGCTCTGGTCGCGCAGTCGCGGGGTGAACAGTGGACCCTGGCGAGCGTGCCGGAGGGGGATGCTGCCGTGTATGACATGATCTGCCGGGCCGAAACGACAGGCGTGTTTCAAATTGAAAGTCGGGCGCAGATGAGCATGCTGCCGCGACTGCTGCCGCGGTGCTATTACGATCTGGTGATTGAAGTGGCGATTGTCCGTCCGGGGCCCATTCAGGGGCAGATGGTGCATCCTTATCTGCGCCGGCGCAAGGGGGACGAGGCGATCACCTATCCCAGCGAGGCGATTCGCGGCGTGCTCGAAAAAACCTTGGGAGTGCCGTTGTTTCAGGAGCAGTGCATGCAACTGGCGGTGGTGGCAGCGGGGTTTACGCCCGGTGAAGCCGACCAGTTGCGCCGCGCGATGGGGGCCTGGAGACGCCCGGGACTGATCGATCATTTTCGTCATAAGCTGCTTAGCGGCATGCAGGAGCGGGGGCTGCCCGCTCCGTTTGCTGAGCAGGTGTTTCAGCAGATTCGGGGCTTTGGTGAATATGGTTTTCCCGAGAGTCATGCCGCTTCGTTCGCGCTGCTGGTGTATGTCTCGGCCTGGCTGAAACATCATTATCCAGCGCACTTTGCCGCGGCACTCATCAATAGCCAGCCGATGGGCTTTTATGCACCGTCGCAACTGGTGCGTGAGGCGCGACGCGTGGGAGTGGAAGTCCGGCCCGTCGATGTCAACCACAGCGACTGGGATGTCACCATCGAGCCGCGGCACCAAGACCTCCGGCAACCTGCAGAGTCCCTGCCCGCAGAACCCATCACTGCAGAGTCCATGATGGGGGACTTGGCCGCTGTGCAGGGTTCCTCCAGTGTGGGGGCAGACTTTCACACGTCGGGCGTGCGGCCGGCGCCGGTGCCCGCGGAGGCCATGCGGCTGGGACTGCGGTTGATTGCCGGTCTGT